>NZ_QOBB01000011.1:0-71264 GCF_024704855.1 Burkholderia sp. HAN2018
ATCGTTTCGATATGGCGCCACGCCGCGTCGTGCGCCGGATCCTCCGCGCGCCAGCGCGCGAGCGCGGCGTCGAACGCTTCGCCGGTGCGGCCGGCCTGCCGGTCGACCCACCATTCGACCGCGCGACGCGCAACCTGCGGCGACACCGTCGGCGCTCCCGGGGCGGCCATCGGTCAGGCCGCCATCGCGAAGAAACACTGCGTGCCGGCCTTCACGAGATAACGCTTCACCGTCGCGAGCGACACGCCGAGTTCGCGCGCGATCTCGGCCTGCGTGAGCCCGTCGAGTTGCGCGAGCAGGAACGCTCGCTTCGCCGCGAGCGGCAGGCCGTCGAGCAGCCGGTCGATGTCGAGCAGCGTCTCGAGCACGACGGCCCGCTCCTCCGGCGACGGCGCATGCGCTTCGGGGCGCTGCGCGAGCGCATCGAGATACGCGCGCTCGATCTGCTCGCGCCGCCAGTGGTTACTCAGCACGCGCTGCGCGACCGTGGTCAGGAACGCGCGCGGCTCGTCGGCGCCGATCGGCTCGTCGCGTGCGAGCAGGCGCATGAAGGTGTCGTGCGCCAGATCGGCCGCGCGGTGCGCGCAACCGAGCTTCCGGCTCAACCAGCCGCGCAGCCACGCGTGGTGGCCGGTATAGAGGGCGTCGATTTCTCGATGGAGGGACAGCTGGTCAGCAGACATGGCCGGGTTCCGGGGTGCGCAGGCGTCAACGATCTTGTAAATGAGAATGATTATTATATACAAGGCCAGATCGACGACCGGCGTGCCA
This sequence comes from Burkholderia sp. HAN2018, assembly GCF_024704855.1. Lineage (NCBI taxonomy): Bacteria > Pseudomonadati > Pseudomonadota > Betaproteobacteria > Burkholderiales > Burkholderiaceae > Burkholderia > Burkholderia sp. HAN2018. The sequence goes on from NZ_QOBB01000011.1 coordinate 772, forward strand.
CGCGCGCAACGACAACGCGACAGGAAGGGAGACGCCGCCGCGATGCCGTCGCCCGACGCGTCGTTAACACATTCATTACACCGCGGCCAAATCGATTCATTAAATAGTTATTTGACGGATCGATAACAATATCCGGGCCGCCTCGACGCCCCGTCAAATCGATCGAGATTATCGCGAGATATGCAAGCCGGAATGGCCAAATTGCGAAATGACAATCAATTGATACGCAATTTTCAATAATTCAAATCCCTCGATCGTCGAGACTGGAGCACATCCCTGTCTGCCTCAAGCCACAAAAGAGAATTTCGTTTTTCCGTTTTAATCGCACTCGGTAGTCTCCTGCCATTCCGGATCACGAATACAAGCCAATGCGCAAGGAGATGAAATGAAACGCACGACCCTCTCGCTGATTTCCATCGCGTCATTCGCGGCGATACCCGTCGCGCACGCGCAGTCGAGCGTCACGCTGTATGGCGTGATCGACACGTCGATCACCTACGTGAACCATGCGCAGGGCAAGGACAACGCGTGGATGCTCGGCAACAGCAGCGCGGGCAACCTGGCCGGCAGCCGCTTCGGCGTGAAAGGCACCGAGGATCTCGGCGGCGGCCTGAAGGCGCTGTTCCAGCTCGAGAACGGCTTCGACCCAAGCAACGGCCGGCAGGGCCAGGGCGGCCGCATGTTCGGCCGGCAGGCGTTCGTCGGCCTGACGAGCGACCGCTACGGCACCCTCACGTTCGGCCGCCAGTACGATCCGCTCGTCGATCTCGTGCAGGGCATCACCGCCGACAATTATCTCGGCAGCGTGTTCGCGACGCCCGGCGACGTCGACAACTACGACAACAGCTTCCGCGTCGACAACGCGGTGAAGTACACGTCGGCCGTCTATGCGGGCCTGCAGTTCTCCGCGATGTATTCGTTCGGCGGCATCGCCGGCAGCACCGGCGCCGCGCAATCGTATTCGGCCGCCGTGTCGTACAACAACGGGCCGTTCAGCGTCGCGGGCGGTTACTTCCACGCGACCAACAGCCCCGCGTCGAACGCGCTGCGCACCGGCTGGACCAGCTCGTCGGACGGCACCTTCGACGGCCCGATCAACAACGGCTATGCGAGCGCGCACTCGATCGGCATCGCGCGCATCGCGGGCCAGTACGTCGCCGGCCCGTTCACGTTCGGCCTCGGCTACAGCAACGCGCAGTACCGCCGCGATGCGAGCTCGGTATTCAACTCGAACGAGCACTACAACACCGGGCAAGGCTTCGTGAACTACCAGGCGACGAACGCGCTGCTGGTCGGCGTCGGCTACAGCTATACGCGCTCGGGCGGCGACACGTCGGCCACCTATCACCAGGTATCGGCCGGCGCGGACTACAACCTGTCGAAGCGCACCGACGTCTACCTGACCGCCGCGTACCAGCACGCAAGCGGCCGGACCGGCGACGGCAACGGCGGCTCGATGGGCGCGCAGGCGTCGATCGGTTCGTACGGCTACGCGGGCACGAGCTCGCAGACGATGGTCAACCTCGGCCTGCGTCACCGCTTCTGATGCAAAACGGCCGGCTGTCCGCCGTGCGGCCGGCCGAATCCGCATCGACCGATACGGCGGCACCGGCCGCCGGCGTGTTTCCCGATCGCCTTTTCATAGCCCATTTCATCCCGGATATCGGCTGCCTGCCGATTTTCATCCGGTTTGATTCAGCACCGATTTCCTGGAACGAATGACGCGATGCGTCAGTATTCCGGCGCCGCCATTGCCCCGGCATTCACCATGAAATCCGGCCATATTTACCGATAATGCTTCGCCGCACGCCGCGATCGGACACGATAAAAAGGCGTGTCGGCGCATGGGCAAATGCAAAGGAAAGTTTGACGCGAGCCATTTGCCCGCTCGCTATGGCACACTTCGCGTCTCGCGTAATTTCCTTGCACCGGGCGCCCGGATTCCGCCCCATCCTGCCATGCCGCGTCAGACCACCCGTTCGATCAGCCGAGAAACGCTGAAAATCGCCTCGACGATTGCGCTGTCGTGCGCGCTGCACGGTGTCGCGCGGGCCGATTGCCTCGACGACGCGGCCGCGTTCCAGCACGTGAGCGTCAGCCTGATGCGCGGCATCGCGCAGGTCGAGTCGGGCATGAACCCGAACGCCGTCAATACCAACACGAACGGCACGGTCGACATCGGGCTGATGCAGATCAACAGCACCTGGCTGCCGACGCTCGCACGCGAAGGCATCACGCGGGAGAGCCTGTTCGATGCGTGCACGAACGCGTATGTCGGCGCGTGGATCCTGTCGCAGAACATCCGCCAGCTCGGCGCCAACTGGAACGCGATCGGCGCGTACAACTCCGCGTCGCCCGACAAGCGCCTCGCGTATGCGCGCAAGGTCTATGATGCAATCCGGACCATGCCGGATTCGCCGGATACTCCCATGCCCATCCTTCCACCGTCCTTTACGCCGCCGCAACAAGCCCAGGCGTACAACCCGTTCGCGAGCCTGAGCGTGTCCGCCCCGCAGCAGGTCACGCGCCCGCGCACGATCTCGTCGGCTACGCCGCCGGCGCCCCCGCAGGGCGGCCCCGCCGGCCCGGCCGGCACGTACAACTTCGGCTGGACGGTCACCGGGGCGGACCAGGCCAAGCCGACCCAGGTGTTCGACGACGGCGCGCGGGTCTACGTGCAGTTCAGCGACATGAAGCACCTGCCGGCGATCTTCACGGAAACGTCGTCAGGCCGCGTGCTGATGTCGTGGGAGCTGCAGTTCCCGTATGCCGTCCTGACGCGTCCCGCGCAAACGTTAATCTTCCAGCTCGGGCCGTTCGAGGCGCGTGCGCAGCGTGGCGGAGCCGGGACGACGGCGCAGGCAACGGCGGCGGCGGGAACGCCGCGTTCGGGCGCGACGGCGGCAACGGCTGCCACCGCGCCGGCTGCGAAACAGCCGGCTGCGAATGCGTCGACCAGGCGGACCGCATCGTCCGATGCGCTCTGGTACATCGACACGGCGTCGACGTCGGGTTCGGCACCGACCGCGAGTACCGCCAATGCGTCGACGGCATCGCCCCCGTCGAATACGCCGGCGACGTGGCCCACCGCGGTGACGTCGAACACGCCTCCTCCGGTTGCGACGCCTCAGGCGCCGGCCACGACGAAGCCGGCCGCGCGCGTCAGCACCGACGCGCTCTGGTACATCTCGAAGTAACGCACGGGCCAGCCGCGCGTCGCCGGCCGGCGTGGGTCGGCGGCCGGCCGACTATCGAACGACCGTCGTGCCGGGCGGTGCGGATACGGTCGACACCAGCGAGTGGTACACGTCCGCGACGCGATCCAGAAAGGATTTGTCGGGCGCGGTCGCGATCTTCTGCATCGCCCGCGTATTCATGTAGTTCTTGATCGACACCAGGTGGCTCCACACGGCCTCGATATCGCTCTCGGCCATGCTGTCGTGCACGTGCTTCACGAACAGCGGATACATCGCTTCGACTTGCGGCAGGCGCTCGCCAGGATTGTTCCACAGCCAGAACAGCGCCTGCGCCTGCGGGTCGGTATTGAACATCGACGCCGGCAACTCGCCGTCGAGCTGCTTCATCGCCTGCTTCCGATCGAACCCGTATCCCGGGCGCGTGCCGTGCTGCTTCTGGTAGTCGATTTCGCGCACCAGCTTCTCGTAACGGCCGTACGCCAGCGGATTCGCCGCGCCGCCGAGCCACCCCGGCTTGCGCTGTGTCGCGGCCGTGCGATTCTCGGCCCGGTCGTACCACATGCGCAGCCACTGGATGTACACGACCATGTGGCCCTTGAGCTCGCCCTGGATGTCCTTCGGCAGGTCGGTCACGACGACCGGGCGCGGCGGCGTCCGGTCGGGCACGCGGCAACCGTCCGTCATGTCGGGCAGCGGCTTCGGATTGAGAAAATCGAGCGTCCCGGTCGACGGCCTGAGCGCCGCCGACGGATAGCCGATGCCGGCGCCCAGCGGCGACAGCGGCGGAATCTCGCGCGTCGTCGCCACGAGCTTCTTGACGGCCACCCGGTAGTCGAGCTGGAAGGCCTGGACCTCCTGCGGCGCGACGATCTGCTGATACAGCGCGCCGTCCTCGTTCGCCAGCGCGGTCAGGCTCGGCATTGGAATGCCCGCGCCGTATGCGCGGTGGTACATCATCTCGAGCGGCAGGCGCGCAAGCTTGTCGGAAATGCCGTCCTCGCCTTCGATCGCGCCGCCGCCCACGTCCACCTGCGCGCCGGGAAAGAGGCGCTCCTGCCGCCGGCCGCGCATGTCGGCCGGATCGACGCCGAGCATCGTCAACGGCTTGTACACGCGCAGTTCATGCGCGGCCGCGTAGTGCACGCATTTCTCGATGTCCGGCGACAAGATCAGATCCGACGACACCGCGTTGCTCAACGGAATGTAGCCCGTCAGCAGGTTGTCGTCGAAACGGTTCGTCACGCAGTCGAACAGGCCCATGAACTTGATCTTGACCGCCACGCCGTCGTACTTCCCGCCCTTGCAGGTTTCCTCGAGCAACCGTTTGGCAAAGGCCAGCGCGAGGCCGCCGCCCATGTCGTAACCGAAGATCGCGACATGAATCTTGTTGATCGTGCCCGCCTGCTTCGCACCCGCCACGGCCGCCTTGAAATCTTCGTCCGCCGCCTTCAGGCGCGTATCGACGCCGGTATTGAACAGCGCGGCGCCGAGCTTCGTGTCGCGCGAGAGCTGGAACGACTCGGCCAGCGCGCCGAGCGTTTCCTTGCCGACCTCCTTCAGGACCGTCTTCGGAATCCGGTACGGATACTTGACGACATCGCGCCAGAACCCTCGCCATTCGCGCTTCAGGTAACGCAACGCGCGGTTCTTTTCCGCCCCCGGCCGCGCGACCGCTCGCTCGAGCCGCTTCCGTGCGTCGCCCACGCCTTCCTTCGCCTTGTCGAACACCGTGCCGACCGTGTCGCCGACGCGGCCGCTCAGCGTGGAATTCCCCTTCCTGCCGCTCTGCTTCCACGCGTCCTCGACCGTCTTCATGCCCTTCTCCTTGGCCTTGTCGACGGTCATCTCCTTGAGCTTGTCGCCGGCCTTTTCGCCGGCGGTGTCGAGCGCCTTGTCCTTCAACACCTGCCGAAGCACGCCGGCTTCCGGGTCGAAATCGGCGCCGAGCCCCGGATAGTAGAAGCGCCGCATGTTCTTGTTCTTCTTGTCGTATGCGGCGTTGAACAGCTTCAGGATGTTGGTTCGTGGTCCTTCCTTGTCGCCGAAACCGAATCCGTCGAAATAGAAGCTGACCCACAGCATGTGCTCGCATGCGGGGCACATCTGCTCGGCTTCCGCCCTGACGCGATCCGTCTCCGCGCTTGCGGCATCCTTCTTCAGGTTGATTTCGGCCATGGCGCTCACTTCTCCTGGGTCGGCTTGAGCTCGGGTGCGTTCATGTCGTCGACCCACTGCAGCTCGGCGGTACCGTTCTTGCGGAAATACACGCGCAGATAGCGCGACGTCGGCGATTCCGGCTGCGGAATGGTCACGTCGATCGTCTTGCGCTCCGGCTGGATGCCGCGCTGAATGTCGGCCAGCGGTTGCGCGAATTCCCAGTACAGCTTCACCTTCTGCCCCGGCGTCACCTTGCAGCCACACGCAAAGCCGCCGCCGCCGCCGAATGCCTCGCCGTCCTCGCGCGCCGCCGGATTGCCGAAGCACCCGGACTTGTGCTCGTTGTCGAGCCAGAATTCGTGCAGCTTGCGGCCGTACTCGTTGTATCCGGTGACGCACACGTTATGCGGCTCCGCCGACACGTCGACGCCGTGCTTGCCGCATGCGGCGAGCACACCGAGCCCGACCAGCGCCAAAACGTGCATCCCTGCCCTGAATTTCATCGATACCCTCGCAAACTTGCGTCGTTGTTGCCTTCACCGCGCGACGGCGGATCGAACCGGTTATGTACGTCGTCGCCACGGACGAACCCGTTCATCGCGATCGCGACGAACGCGCCGACGACGGGAATTGCATGGACGAGCGTCCACCACCCGGACTTGCCGATGTCGTGCCAGCGCCGCACCGACACCGCGACCAGCAGCCAGATCATCACGATCGCGAATGCCCATCCGGCAAGGTCGACGATCGTCTGCGCACGCCGCGCGGCGGGCAGATCGGCGAGCGCGTCGAACACCGAACCGGCGACCAGCAACGGCACCGTCACGCTCCACCATTGCATGCGCCCGGCCCGGCCGCGCAACGAAAACAGCGCGGGCACGTTCATCGCTGCGCCTCCTGTTCCGTCGCGGCATTCGCTGCCTCGCCGTGCTCGAGCAGGCGATCCAGCAATGCGTCGCACAACGCGTCGTGATCGTGCCGATGCGCGGCGATGCACTCGGCTACACTCGCATCGTCGAGCCGCACGTGGCCGACCATCGCGAGCGTCGCGCCGATCCGGTAGGCGAGCCTGTCGTCGTTCAGCCCCTGTGCATCCAGCACGCGGAACAGCGCGAGCATGCGCGCGTATGTGTCGAACGGATCCGCGTCGGCCGGGATCCGGCCGTTGCGCCGCAATTCGGCCAGCACGGCGTCCGGCCGACTGCCGCGGCGCAACGCGTCGAGCTCGCGGGCGTCCACGCGCGCGTAGAAGATCCGCTCGTGCCGGCGCGGATGCCGCACCGTACCGACGGTTCCATCGCGACACACCCAGGTCCACGACACGCACGGCGACAACAGCGCCTGATAGCGCGCCCCGGACAGTGCGCCTGCCAGCGTCTGGAACACCGCCGCATCGTAGAACCGCAGGAGGCCGTCGCGATCGTCGGGCAACGTCACGCGCGTCCGGATACCAAGTTTCGGCGCGAGTTCGTCGAGCGGATAGACGCTGACCAGCGACAGAAACGCGAACGGCCGCCGCGCGAGCTGTCGTTCGAGCAACGCCGACACGTGCGGCGCACGATAGTCGCACACCAGCGCGCAGACTTCCGGGTTGCTCGCTTCCGGCTGACCCGCGAGCAGGTTGTGAACCTGCCCTTGCGCGATCAGCTCGCGCCACGGCGCCGCGTTGATCGGCAGTTGCGAAGCATCGGCCAGCAGATAGCGATGGGTATCCGGAAACGCCGCGTGCTCCGCGGCGGCCGTCGTTTCCCAGGTCTGAAGCAGCGTTGTCATCGCCGTCACCCGCGCGTGGCGATCGCTTCGTGGCGATGCGCGAGATCCCGCATGCATTCGACGCACGCAGGTTTGTTCATCGACGGCAGCTGCACGTTCGCGGAACGCGGCCCGGTCAGCGTGTGCTGGGCCGCATGAAACGTCGCCTTGCCGGGCGCGCCGATCACGATGTCGTTGCCTTCCATCTTCAGGAACGCGTTGGCGGCCGTCAGCAGCAGCCGCTTCGGCGACTGCAGCGCGACACTCGCCTGCGCGCTCGACACCGTCACTGCGCGCTGCGCATTGGCGTCGAGCGTCCCGGCGTTCTGCGCCTGCACGGTGACCGCGCCCGTCGCCGCGTGCAGCGCGATGCCGACGGCCGGCACCGGGCGGCTGCCGCCCGAGGTGCCGTGCGTGTACAGCGCGATGCCTTCCTTCGCGACGATGCTCGACCTGCCGTGGACCGTGACCTGCACGTCGCGTCCTGCGCTCAGCACGGTTTGCGTGCCCGACGTCCACACGTGGCTTCGCGCGGTCATCGCGACGACGCCGGCCGCGCCGTGCGCGACGAGATGCGGATGCTGCCACGCAACCGCACCGCCGCCGCCGGCACCGCCCGCGCCGTTGCCTTCGCGCGTCGCGCCGATCGACACCTGGCTCTGCTGCAGCCCCTCGATCGCCGCGAGCGGCGACGCGGCGCTCGCGCCGGCACTCGCGACACCGGGCTGCGCCGTGCTCACACCCGGCTCCGCACCCTGCTTGCGCGCGAAATCCGCGAGCCCCTGCAGCATCTCGCGTTGCTGCGCGAGCACCTGGCTCGCCGCGCTCGCGTCCATCTGGTTCACGCCCGGCGCCGTGCTGATCAGCAGGCCGGCACCGGCGCGCAGCGCACCGGCCGCCTGCGTCGACAGTTCGGCGCCGTAGCCGCGATCGGCCAGACGGCGGTTGTCCTGCACCTGCTTGACGTGGCCGAGCGTCAGGCCGCTGTCGTGATCGGTCGTGTAAAGGCGCGCACTCGACTGGCCCGCCGTATCGTCGAGCATGAATTGCCGCGAGCCGCCCGCACCGGTCTGGCTCGCGCTCATGTCCTGCGTCTTGAAGCCGGTCAGCACGGCCGCATGGTCGTTGCCGGCAAACCAGGCCGCCGCATTGGCCGTGCTGCCGCTCGGGCCGCCCGCGAGCGCATTGTGCTGCGCGTCGGCGTTGCCCCGCCCGTTGTACAGCGCGGCGACCGCAACCGGCCGGTCCGGCTGGCCTTCCAGCCACTCGGTCCAGACTTCCTGGCCGACGCGCGGTACGCTCACGCCGCCCCAGTTGTCGCCGCCGACCGGTGTCACCATGCGCGTCCAGGTGCCGGCGCCACGATCGGCCGGCGCATTCGCCGCGCGCGGATGCGCTTCGCGACTCGCGGAATTCTGCCCACGCTGCGCGTGATGCTGGATCCGGATCCGGTGGTCGCGTTCGGTGTGAACCGGATCGCCCGCGCCGACCACGACGGTTGTCTGTGCGCCCGGCATCACCGCGACCGGATGCACGCGCGCACCGTGCCCGTTCGACGCCAGCGGCCGATAGGCCTGGTCGAACGGCAACGCGGCGAAGCGGTTCCGGTACACCTCGTTGCCGTCCACGAGCGCGCTGCCAGCGTGCGCCGTGGCGTCGGTTGCCGCACGCAGCGCCTGCGCGCCGCCGTATCCGGCGGACTCGCCGGGCGTGGCGTCGGGCATCGGCGGAATCTCGCCCAGTCGCTGCGCGATCGCACCGTGCACGTCGGCGCCCACGTTCGCGCGCGCGTCGTGCTCGACGCGCAGGCACACGAACGTGCGCGATGCATCGAGCGACGGATGCTGCGACATCGCGAAGTGCAGCCCCGGCCGCAGATCGCGACGCGTGCCGCTGCCTTCGGCCTGCAGCGCCGCCACGCGCTGCGCGTCGAGTTGCTGCTGCGCGCGCTGTTCGCCGATCGCGGTGGTCTGGAACGCGTACGGGCCGGCGACGTCGCGATCCTCGCCCGGCACGACCGCGCCGTCCGCGCGCACGCCGGACGGACGGGTCGACAGGCTTCGATGATCCCAGCTGGCGCGCGCGACGCTGCCGATGCGCCAGCGGCGCGCGTGCAGGAAGTGCCGGATGCCGCCGCGCGGATCGCCGTCGCTCGTCTGGTGGAAACCGACGACCTCGGGTTCGGCCGGGGCGAAACGCTGGTTCGTATCGGCGAGGACGAGCGTGTGCGTGCCGAGGTTCGTCGACTGCGCGTCGCCCTCGTGTTCGAACCAGTAGAAGATGCCCTCTTCCGCCCACAGACGCTCGAGAAACGCGAAGTCCGATTCGCCGGCCTGTGCGGTCAGGCTGCGGCTCGCATATCGCGCGGGATCGGCGAGCGACCAGCGCCATGCCGGCGCGACCGCACCACGCGCGTAGTGCGAGAAAACCTGTTCGCTGATCTCGATCACGCTCGCGTTCACGAAGTTGTAGCTGTCGACGCGCTGCTGCAGCAGCGCGAGCCACGGTTCGACGACGAGTCGCACGCGCGCGAGCCCGCCGTTGTAGCCGACGAGTTCCGCGGCCATCACATGGCCGTGGAACGGGCGCCGTGCGTCCTGCCCGTCGGCGGCCTGCCATTCGATCAGGATCGGCGCACCGATCAGCTTGTCGAGCGGCACGTCGGGACGCTCGGTCAGCGCAGTGACCTGGAACCGGAAGCCGCCGCGATCGAGCGACTCCCATCCGTGCAGGCTCTCGGCGACGAGTTTGTCCGCGCCGAGCGGCGTGGTCAGCCACAGAAACCGGTCGTGCTGCGACCAGCCGCGGAAGAACGCCTGGATGAGGTCAGATTGGGTCGGCATGATGGGTTGGTTCGGGGTTCGCGGGGGGTGACGCGTACAGTTCGGGAAGTCGGAGCACCGGTGTACTCGTTACCGGTCGGATAATTCAACGGCGGGTAACGCGTCCATCCGTATCAATGCGTTGCCTTCCATTTCAGCAGGCGTCCGGATGTTGATATTCGCGATGCCGGTCATCCGGAAGACGCCCCCGTCGATCTGTTGCGCAGAGGACCCCGGATCGAACGTCAGCGCTTCATAAGGCACAACGAACTCGACCATCACCGGTTGCCCGGGTTTGACGGAAATCGCAGACGCATAGGGGCGGGAGGCGTCACTCAGGTACTTCGCAACCAGCCCGACCTCGAAGCCGACGCGGGCGGCGCTGAGTGCACCGATCCGGACGTATTGCACATTCGGAGGTACGCGTTTCGATGACCATTGATCGGGACCGTCGATGACGACCTCCTGCCTGCCGTCATTCCTGAACACGACGTCCACCACCAGATTCCCCGACGCAGCGTGCACGGTGAACGCCGGATGCAGATTGATTTCGGGTGTGCCGTGATCCAGCAGATCCTGCGCAAGATCGTAGAGGAACGCCAGCTTGTCGGCGATCCCGTCGCTGGAGCGATACTGAAGATCGCCTCGATACCGCGTTCCCTTCAGCTCGAACGAATACGCCAGAACCGATCCGATATTCCGGCCCGGGACCGAAGCGATCTTGCCACCGGCCAGCATCCGCTTCACCTGATCGAATTCCCGTCGGTAACGATCGTTCAGTTCTGCCGTGTATTTACCGATACCCGTGTAATTCGCCGGCGGTAGGATGTCCAGCTCGCGTCCACGCGAAAAATAGGCGACGCGATTGCCATCGAGCCTGAAGGTCAACGGCGGCGAAGGGTCGATCTGCCCCGGGCTACTGTGCATTTCGAAGTAGTCTCGGCGCGCTTGCGCCGATGTGGCCGACGTCACGCCGAATAGAAGCATCGCCGCCAGAAAACACAGCAAACGTCGCCTGATTCCACCGGCCCGAATTCCCGCTCGACGAGCACCTTCGACTCCTCTGACCGTCAGTGTCGCGCGCGGCGCGCGTTCAGTCTGCACCGCGTCACTCCCGCGTCAAGCCGACTGACTGAACCGGATCCGTCCACGTGAAGAACCTGCCGGACATCTCGCCTGGTTGGTCGACATTGCCCTGCATGCGACCCACAAAATCGTAGGTGCCGGTTTCCATGCGCTGAATGGACGAATCGCTGTCGAACGACACCGCATCGTAGGGAACCGCGAACCCGAGACGGATCACGTCACCCGGCTTGACGGCGATTTCGCTGGCGTAGCGACGCGACGCGTCGATCAGATACTTGCTGCCAAGGCGCACCTTGAAGTCGGCACCGGCGCTGTTGTTTCCCTGGACTTCTACATATCGCCGGCTCGGGATCGCAAGATTGTCCGTCCAGGTATCCGGACCATTTATGACGACCTCGTGCCGGCCCGCGTTCGTGAATTCGAGTTCGACCAGCAAGTGGTTCGCGCCGGAGCGAATCGACAATGCCGGACGCAGATTGATCTCCGGCTTTCCCTGCCTCAGCAGTTCCTTCGCGAGCGAATACAACGCGACGATCTTCTCCTGTACCGGCTGTTCCGCCTGGTAGTTGAACGCGCCCTCGTAGTGATGTCCATCCATGTCGAACGAATAAGACAGAACCGGTCCCGCGTTGACCGCGTCCCGGACCGCCGCGTCCCGTTTGCTCAGCACGAGCCGGATTTCCGCGAGTTGCCGGGCATAGGTGTCGCTCGATTCGACCGTATATTTCCCGATGCCCAGATAACGGCCCTGCGAACTGTGATCGAGCTCCCTGCCGCGCGAATAGTAGGAAAGCGTCTTGCCGTCATCCGTGATCACCATGTTGGGCGCGGGATTGGTCTGCCCGGACCCGCTGCGGATTTCGAAATAGCCACGCTCGTTTTTCGCAGACGCCATGTCCGTCACTCCAAGAATCAATGTCATCGCCACCAGGGTCCGTGCAAAACGCATCATTTCAGGACTTCCCACTCGATGTTGGTCTTTTGCTGGAACCAGTCGCGGAATCCGTACATGTAGTACTTCGGTATCTCCGGCTTCGCGAGAAACATCCCCTGGCCCATCAGGTTCGTGTCCGTCGTACGCTGCCAGTTGTCCTCGAGTTGCGGCATCGTGACGTCGACCAGCTTCTGCTGGTTGATGTAGGCGCCGTAGACCGAGCCCCCATCCTCGAAATACTCGTCCGGCCACCCATAGTGGTGCCCCGCCTCGTGAATGATGGCGTTTTGCGTGGGGGAACGCTTCGCCTTCTTCTTCACATGATCCCACTCGACCTGCACTTCGCCCCAGCTCTCCGAATTCGCCCGCGACTCCTGCGGAAACAGGCTGATGGTGCGGTGAAAGCGCCCGGTGGTCGTGATGAACTCGATCTCCTGCTTCAGCTTCACCTTGCAGGTACAGTTCTTTCCGAGCGGGCATGCCTTCGGCTGCATGTAGTAATGGTTACGGTTCAGCCCGTTTTCGATCCGCTGCTTGAAGCCGGCGAGATCGGCCGAACCCTCGGGTCGCTCGACCTTCTGCCAGACGACCGCGTCATCCATCGGCCCATCACTGTCGAACGGAATCGAAACCGGTTTACCGGTTTTCCGGTCCACCAGCAGTCTGCCATTCGTGTACTCATGCTGGTCCATCAGCACGACCCGAAGACGAACCGTGGCCGTCAGCGTGGCCGTGGCCGGTGTGTATTCGATATCGTACATGCCGCTCGACGAGGAATAACGCAGCAGGTGCGGCTGGTCGTTTTCGAGTACGGGCCGACCTGCGTCGTCGGTTTCATAGTAATCAACCGCCCCCATGCTCGGCCGATATTCGAGCTGCTTGAGCGGCGGAACATGAAGATTGCATGGGGCGATGGATCCGGTGGGGCCGCTCTTGGGCAGTCCCTCGAGTTCGTCCGACACCGGCACGGGAGCCGAATGTCCGAGTTGCGGCTCTCGCGGTAACGTGGCGCCGGCAGCGCCAGGACCAACCGGCGCGGCCGGCTGAGCAGGCTGTGTCGGCGTCGGGATCGGCTGGCTCGAGGCACGCGCGAACGCCTGAGCCGCCACGCCCGCCCCGGATACCCCTGCACCGGCCACCGGACTCGCCGCGCCCGTCACCGCCACACCCGCCGCACTCCCCCCCGCCGCCACCGCCCCTCTCCCCGCCGGACTCGCCGCCAGCGCCTGTACGAGGAAGTCACAAGGATCGCCCTGCGGCAACACCGGCAGCGCCGGAAGCTTCACGCTCGCAGCGCGCGGCCCCGGGAACGGATGCCCGCCCGACTTCACCGCGAACTGCCCCGGTGTCTCGACGATGATGTCGCCGCCCTTCAGCGTGATCCGGTTCGGCCCCTGCTGCAGCACGATCGCATCCTGCGCGAGCACGTCGACGCGCTCGTCGGTCGACGTCACGCGCACGGTCTGGTCCGCGAGAATCTCCATCGTCGACGCGTGCGCCTCGACGCTCACCGGCCCTTCGCCCGCGATCGCCTTGAGCCCGCCCGCCACGCTGTACAGGCTTACTGCATCGCCCGTCGCCGCGGCCACGGTCGCACCGGCGCCCACGTGCGCATCACCTTGTGACGTCACATGAACATGCTGTGCCGCATACGACACCGCGCTGTCCGGCGTCGTCACCACGATGTTCTCCGGCGACTCCATCAGCACCGCGGGTGTCGCGAATCGCTCGACGGGATCGCCGCCGTCGCGCTGCGTGCCGCTCGGCTTGGTCGCGCTCTGGCCGCCCACGCTCCCCGCATACTTGCCGTCCTGCGCGGGATCGATCGCCTTCAGGAAATCCGTCAGCGCCGCGTTCGCGCTCAGGCCGACTGCCAGCGCGCCGGTGGCCGCCCGGTCGAGTTCCTGCGCGGTTTTCTCGGCGTCCTTCAACTGCTCCACGCGTTCGGCGACGTCCAGCTGCGTCGACGCACCGAACTGACGCGCGGTACTCGATACCAGCAAGCCCGCGCCGGCCCTCACGACGCCCCAGCCCTGCGTCGCCAGTTCGAAGCCTTCACCGCGATAGGCGCCGCGCATCGTGCCCTGCTGGTCGATCAGATAGCCCTGCGCGAGGCGCGTGCCGGCGGTCGAATTGTTCAGTTCGTGGCGCAATTGCCCGGCCGCATCGTCCATCACCCAGCGGCTGCCCGGTTGCCCGTCGAGCGTTTGCGTCTGCAGGCCCGTCAGCGATCCTGAATGATTCGCGTCGCTGCCTTCGCCGGCCGAGAACGGCGGTCGCACCCGGCCGCCGTACACCTGGCCGAGGATGACAGGCGCATCGATGTTGCCGGACTCGAAGCCGACCACCACCTCCGCCCCCACACGCGGCGCGAACGCATGACCGAAATTCGGCCCGGCGGCCTGTTCGGCGACGCGGACCAGGATGCCCGACCGATGGTCGCCCGGCGCATGGCCGGCCGGATTGGAGCGGCTCGCCGTATCGGTCAGCCCGCCAGGCAGCGGCGCGACCCCGCGCATCCACGGAAACTGGATGCGGACCTGATGATCGCGCGTGCTGCTGACGCGGCCGCCCGGCTCGCCGACCACGATCGCGGTCTGCACGCCGTGCACCGTCGGCCGGTCGCGATGCGGCGGCACGATCGGCGTGCCTTCCGGCACTGCGACGAAGCGGTTGCGATACAGGCCCTTCTCGAGCTCGCCGCGTCCGAACAGCTGCCCGATCTGCGCGCCGAGATTGTTGACGGCCTCATGCTCGATCGACAGCGGCACGAACCGCACGGTGCCGCTCAGATAATCGTTCAGCGTATGCACCCTGCCGACCTCGAGCGTGCGCGACGATCCGCCGCCACGGTAAACCCGTTTGGCGAGCTGCAGCGCGTCGAGACGCTGCTCGGCGTAACGTTGCACGTCGCCGCTCGTGTCGAAGCGGCCGGCACGCTGGCCGTCGTAGACCTCCCGCACCGGCAGCAGCGGCGCGTCGGCGTCGGCCGGCTGCTGCGCCTGGCCGGCCAGCGCAACGAGTTCGCTGGCTTTCCAGCTCGTCGCCACCACGCGATCCGGCACCAGCTGACGTCGATCGGAGAATTGCGTCATCACGCCGTCCGGATCGCCGACGTCCTGCGCATTGAATGCGATCGCACTGCCGTCGGGCAGCCGCGCGTGGCGGTCGAACACGACAACCGTATGATCGCCCGACGGTGCGCTCCCCGCGTCCTGCCCGTGCTCGATGCGAAACGACAACCCGGCTTCCGACAACTGCCGCAACACGAAATCGAGATCGGTTTCCCGATACTGGCCGCGCAGGCGGAACGCACGCAGCGGCTCGATTCGCTCGTAGCGCCGATGCGCTTCCGGGTAATCGCCGAACACCTGCTCGCAGATGCCCTCGACGTCAAGATCGACGAAATACAGGCAATTGCGGCGCAGCTGCAGCAGCGCGAGCCACGATTCCATCGTGAGCCGGTAGCGCGTGAACTCGCCGTCGCTCTCCGCATACGCGGCATGCGTGACGTAGCCGTTCCAGCAGCGCTCGCCCGCCGCCGTCGCAAGGCGCAGCCGCACGGCGCTGCCGATCAGCGGCGCCAGATCGAGAAACGGCTCGCTCGACAGCACGTCGATCTCGAACCGGAACGATTCGCTGATCCCTTCACGACCGTGAAAGCGCTCGACCACGAATGCCCCCGGCATCGCGGTATCGATCTGGATATGGCGGGTCGCTTGCCCGTACCCCGTTAATGCGGCAACAAGATCCATGTCGTTTCTCGGCAATCGCGCGCGAATGCGTTTCGCGTCGGCTGGTTCGTATCGAATCGGTTCTGCGGTGCAACGGCGAGCGGCCGCCGCGCGCGGGAGACAGTACGCCGCATCATTGCGGGAACATCCCGTTCATGTTGACCTTGTACTGCAGCATCTTGCGCTGCGCCTCCATTTCTTCCTGCACGCTCGGTACGTGGGGCGCATCCCAGCGCACGCCGTTCACGTAGACGGTGCGCCAGCGCAGGTAACCCCAGACGAACGAAAACTCGCGTCCCGAATCCTGCAACGCGAGACCGCCCGTGACATCGGGATCGGTCAGCACGGCGCTGTCGGTCGGCGCATTCGCGTCCTTGGCCGCGCGTGCCTTCTGCGCGGCCTGCTGCGCGGCGTCGTAGCGCTTCAGGATATCGGCCTGCCGTGCGCTCAGCGGCGAGCGCGGTTCGGGCTCCTGCACCGCGCTGACCCCGGGCCCGAGCCCGAGCGCACTCGCGCCCATCACCTGCATGATCTGCGACGGCCCCGGCAGGCCAAGTTGCCGACGCTTCTGCCACGCCGCGTGCTCGCGCTCGAATTCCGCCTGACGGGTTTTCAGCGCCTTGATCTGGTTGTAGTTCCAGACGTCGTCGTCGTCGCCGAGCGGCTTGAACCACGCGCGCGAGTCGTGCATGAAGTTGTCGTACAGCGCGCTGATCGGCGCCTCCGGCGGCCCCATGTTCCAGTCGCCTCGCACCTCGAGCCACTGTTGCCACTTCTCGTCGAGCTGCAACTGGAAAAAATCCTCGGCGCGCTTCGCACTCGCGCGTACCACCGGACCGACGAGCGGAAGCGCGGACTGCAGGCCCTGGACGATCGGCAGCACGGCCGGGGAAATGACGGCTGCCGCCTTCGGGTTCTGCGTGAGCTTCTTGCTGACCGCGTTCCCCGCGTAACGTCTCACGGTCGGGCCACCCTGCTTCTCGCACTCGAGCAGGTCGCGCCATTCGAGCCGCAGTTCCTCGTTCGCGCTGTCGAGATCGACGGCATCCTGCGGGTACGCGGCCTTGGCGGCCAGGAACGATGGTTGCGTACGCAAGTTGTCGAGGCGCATCCTGCGCCAGCGCAGGTACAGCCCGTAGTGCGCGCGCATCAGGCCCGGCGTGCCGTGTTCCTTGGCGTAGTAGTAGTCCGCGCTCGTTTTCACGTAGGCGGAAAACGCGCGCTTGAGCGCGGGCGAAATCGCGAACGCCGCGGCCGCTTCGGCGGCGACGCCGGGCCCGTTGATGTCGAGCGGAACACCGGCCTTGCGCGCTTCGCGATACATGTCGAGCAGCGGTATCTGCGACAGCTTGTCCGCATCGCCGGTGCCACGCCCTTGCTCGCCCGGTCCATAACCGCCGCCGACGTCCGAATGGACGCCCGGATAGACGATCTCCTCGCGCCCGTCGATCGACGCATCGATCAGGTCGAGCGGGAACGATCCGCGCGGTTCGTGTGCGGCGACCATGTGGACGCAGCGGCGGATGGAGTGCGGCAGCCCCATCAGTTCCTTGCGTCCCCAGCCGCCGTGCCCGTCGAACAACGTCGCGGCCGTGCTTTGCGCGATGCCGACCGACGCGACCGTATCGAACAGGCCGAGAAAGTCGTACGACACCGGCACGCCGCACAGGCTGAAATCGGCGTCGAGCGCATCGTTCAGCCAATTCGAAAACGTGCGCGCTTCGGCGGCGCCGCGCGAAAAGCCGAACACATACAGGCGGATGCGCTGCAGTTTCGGCTTGCCCTTGACCAGCAGATCGCCGACGCGCTCCTTCAGCTGCGCGCAACGGGCCCGCAACGCGGCGCGCCGCTTGTCGTCCCACGCGCGCATGGTCGCGGTCCAGTTCGCCGTATCGACTTCGCCCTTGAGCTGTGCCCAGATCGTGTCGCGATCCCAGGTGAGTTCGATCCCGTTCTGCTCGGCTGCCATCAGCTTGAGCGCGCCGGCGCTCGAACTGCCGCGCGCGTTGATGTCGCCGAGACTGCCCGGCTTCGGCGGCGTGCCGCCGAGATCGATGCCCTTGAAATTCAGGTCGACGCTGACGGCCTTCGCGAGCGCCTTGTCGCTCTTGCCGAGCGCCGCGGACAGCGAATTGCCGAACGCGTGCGCATGCACGACGTTGTGGATCTGCAGCAGCGCCCAGTTGATGCGCCCCTCGCCGGCCCACCCCGTCGCGGCGCCCGCCGCGGCCTGCAGCCCGACACCCTGATCGCCGACCTCGTCGACGAAGGGCGTGCCGACGCCCGCCACGTAGATGGCGCTGTGATACTTGTCGCGGGGAAACACGTCGAACAGGCGTGCGACGTTGCTGTGCTTGCCGCCGGCGCGATCGCGATGGGCGTTGTTGCGCGTGCCGTCGAAGAAGATGCCGACATGCAGCGTCTTGCAGCAACTCATCCCGTCGTCGTCGTGCAGGCGGCGCATGATCGCGTCCTGCTCCTCCGGGGTGACGACCGCAACGTCGGGCCGGTCAGCGCTCGCGAAGCGGAAACTCATGGCGTGATCCTCTTGTCGGGATTCGGGCACTGCGGATCGCCGTTGCGCAACGTGAAGTGTCCCGGACACGCTTCGGCGGGCGCCTGAAGATTTTCGGGAAAACCGCGGTAGCCGGGCATCCACTGCGACGCATAGACCTTGATTCGATCGTGCGGAAAGAACAGGACCCACAGGAAGCCGTCCGAGAACGCGTCGTAGCGCTCGACCGGCACGACGCGGCTCGCGAGCGCCTTCGGATCCTTCCTGTACAGGTTGTCGTCCCGCCACTGCAGGTTGACGGTCAACCCCGGATGCCATTGCTTCGGTAACGCGACGCAGCAGACGATCGCGCCGCCGCCGCTGCCGATGCGTGCCGGAACCGCCCCGCCCCAGGTACCGTCGACGTAGAACGCGCCGATCGGAACGTCGGTGTAGTTGAGGGCATTCAGCTTCAAGCCCATCGTGTCGGGCTCGGCCGGCGCGCTCGACACACCCGCCACACCCGACGCCGCAAACGACGCATCGGTGGCCCGCGAGCATCCTGCCGTCCCCAGCAGGATGGCCATGAACATCAGCAGCCGAGCGGCAAACGTCGTGGAACCGGCATTCAGACTCATTTCTCGATCCTCTTGTCCGACGCCGTCCGGCGCGGATCGCTATCAACAGTGTGCTCCGTCGCATGCCGCGCCGACACGTCCGTGTCGCCGTTCGCATGCACGCGAACCCGCATTGTTCTACGCGGACGACGCGGCAGGCGCCCGCTCCGTCGCCAGATACCCGGCCGCCACGAGCGCATCGAGCGCGACCCGCGACGCTGCCGCGGGCGGCCCGTCGTGCCGCGCCCACGCCGCGCTCACGCACGCATGGGCTTGCGACGGCGTTGCCAGCAGCCGGCCGAAACTCTCCGGACGCTGGCGGACATGAAAAAGCAGCGTGTCGATCTTCGCGGCCTGCCGCAGTCGTTCGACCTGGTCCCCGTCGAGCACGTAGGGCTCGCCGCTGCGCCCGGCACCCGCTTCGCCGGCGGCCGCTCCGCGTGCGGTGTCGACATCGAGCGCCACGAGCGCCCCGGTGCGATCGAACACATGCCACGCGTCGATGCCGTCCGTGAAGCGGCGACGCTGCGCGGGCGTGAGCGCCTCGAGCCAGGCCGGCAGGCAACGCGTATCGGCGAAACGCACCAGGAACGCTTCGCCGTCGGCCGCCGCGCTCGCCTCCATCTGCCCGCGCAGATGCGCGGCAAGCGCGCCCGTATCGCGCGCGCCGCGCAACAGGCTCACCATCGGACGTCCGGACGTCTCGCGCAACACGGTCCCGAGCATCGCCGCGCGCGCTGCCGCGTCGGCAGGCAACGGCGCGAGGCACGGCGAAATCGCCGCCAGGTCGTCGCCGTCGTACACGCCTTCGTACAGCACGACGACGGCATCGTTGCGGTCAACCGCGGGCAGCCGGTCACGCAGCGCCGGCGCGAAACCCATGTCGAGCAGGAGATGCCAGCGGCCGCCGGCCGGCGCTCGCTCGAACAGCGTGTTCAGCCGATCCGGCGTGTCGTCGGGATAGCGGTCGATCCAGTCGGTCGGCTCGATCTTCATGCTCAGATTGCCTTGCCCGCAAGCGCGCTGCCCGACTGCATCGCGTGCAGCAGGCATTCGACGCACACCTTCTCGGGAAACTGCGGCAACGGTGTACTCATTTGATCAGGGCCCACGAAAGCATGCTGCGCGGCATACACGACGAATTTGCCCGGGCAGCCGAACGTGACGTCGCCGCCTTCGATCGTCACATGCGCGCCGCCGCTCACCGCGAGATGCACCGTCTTCTTCGCGGCGATCTCGACATCCGCGCTCGCGGACGCGACCTTCAGGTCGTCGCGCGCACGCAGGCCCAGCACGTCGCGCTGCGCCTGCAGCGTCAGCCCGTCCTTGCCGGAGATCAGGCTCATGCCGACGCCGTCCGCATGGCTCGCGCCGCCCAGCCAGCCGATGCCCTGCCCGCTGTGAATGCGCAGCTGCTGCGCGGCGGCGAGATTGAAGTCGGCACCGCTGCCGAGCGACAGCGTTTCGCCGGCCGCCCATTGGAGCGCCTGCCCGGCGATCAACCCGTGTCCGCCCCGTGCCTCGATCCCGAGCACCGCGTCGCCCGTATGCGGCAGTGCGTTGCCCGTCGATCGCTGCGCGGCATCGGCCGATGCCTGTGCGTAGCCGTTCGCGCCGACCGTCGTTGCGAAGCTCTGCGCGAGCGCGTCAAGCGGCGCGGCCTTGTCGTTCAGCGACGACTGGCCCGCCTGCTCCACGCCGCGCTGCGTGGCGAACGGCAGCGTCCCGTGCGTATCGGCAGTCTTGTCGAACCGGCCGACCAGCGCGGCGTGCCGCGCGAGCAGCGCCTGCAGCGCGGATGCATCGCCCGCCGGCTGTGCGGCGCCGGCAAGCGCATAGCTCGACACCAGCAAGCCGCGCGTCGCACGCATCGCACCGTAGGCGTCCGAGCGCAATTCGACGCCCTGGCCGCGAAAACTGCCGAGATAGTTGTCGGACTGATGACGCAGATGGCCGAGGTTCAGTTGCGTCGCCGCGTGCGTGGTCGCCATCTGCAGGCGCCCCATGCCGTCGGAATCGTCCGCGACCAGTTGGTTGTGGCCCTGCCCGTCGAACCCCTGGCTCTTGAAGCCCGACAGCGCGCCGGCGTGATTGTGGCGATCCGCGCCGCCGCCGGCGCCGTGCCACGCGGGGCTCAGCCCGCTCGCGAGATTGCCCTGCGCGCTCGGCGCATGGTCGCCCGCCTGCGTGTAGATCGATGCGTCGAGCGGTTTCCCGGCCGCGCCGCCCGGCGAAGGCGACTCACCGCCTTCGCCGCGGCCGTTGAACAGGCCGCCGAGCACGATCGGCCGGTGGATCAGCCCGTGGTGAAACTGCACGAGGACTTCATGGCCGATGCGCGGCACCTGCTGAAGACCGTGCCCGTCGCTCGCGAGCCGTTGAATCGCGCGCGTCGGATAAGTGCCCGTATCGTCTTCCGCCTGCCAGTGGAACCGGACGCGCAAGCGCCCTTGAGCGTCGGCATGCACCGGCCCCGTCGAACCGGGCTGCGCGCTGCCGGTCGGACCGACGACGATCGCCGTCTGCGCGCCCAGCGCCGTCGCAACCGGATTGAGCCGCTGCCCGGTCCCGTCCGCCAGCGTGGGCCGCCAGACTTGCGAGCGCGGCACCGCATCGAACCGGTTCGCGTAACCCCCGGCCTGCGCTTGCCGGAGCACACGCGGATCGAGCTTCGCCGCCGGCAGCGGCCCGAGTTGCCGCTCGATGGCTTCCATGACGGTCGGCGGGAGATTGTTGATCCCGACGTGCTCGACGTGCGTCAGCAGAAAATCCTCGGGCGCCGCGGCACCGCGCACGGCTTGCCAGCCGGAATCGACGAGCTTCAGCGCGCGGCCGGCGCGCGCCGTGCGCAGCGTGCCGTAGCCGGTCCAGAAACATGCGCGCGACACGATCGCGTCGGCCTGGCGCCGCGCCGTGTCTTCCGCGTCGCGCAGGGTGTCGAACGCTTCCGGCCCGACGTCGTCGTAGAGCTCGCGCGTGCCGTTCGGCCGGCCGAGATCCGTGCTCGCGGTGGTCGCGCGGTTCGCGCGGTAGTCGCTGCTGATCAGCGTGACGCGATCGGCCGTCAGCGACAGCGACTGCCCGATCCCGAGGATCACGTCGTCGGCGTCGGTCGCTGTCCCGCTCGAGCGGCGCGGCACCCCGCCGCGTCGCGCCGACGTCTCGTCCTCGGCCAGTTGCGCGCTGTCGTCGAAGACCAGCATCGCATGCCCGGCGGGCGCGTCCTCGTCCTCGACGAAGCAGAACCCGAGGCCGGCCTCGGCCAGCAGATGCTGCACGAATTCGTAGTGTGTATGAGTGCGGTACTGCACGCGGTACGCGACCGGAGCCAGCGCGTCGAGACGCCGGCCCGCATCCGGCGTGAGGCGCCACCGCGCGATCCCGGCGTACGGCGCGAACACCGTGTCGAGCACGTCGGCGAGCGTCTGATTCACGAAGGTTCGCTCGTCACGCGCATGCGTGAGCGCCGCGAGCCACGGCACGATCTGGAGATGGTAGCGAGCGAGACCTGCGTCGTAACCGATGCACTCGGCCTCGGCGACGAGTCCGCTGCGCAGCGTCGTCGTGCCGTTCGCGAGCGTGGTGCGAATCGCGACACGCTGCCCGAGCATCGCGTCGAGATCCAGTGCAGGATCCGTCGACAGCGCATCGACGTTCCATTGAAAGAGATCGGAGAGCGATTCGCGACCGGTCCAGCGCTCGATTTGAAATGCAGCAAGCGCGCCAGATCCGTCCAGCGAATACAGGCGATTGAATGCGCCGAATAGAGACGCAAATTCCTTGATGACGCTCATGCGATTCCCGCTCTCTCAGGATTTGACGTTTTTAGGTGCATAGGCTGCGACGAACACGAGACGATGCATGATTGCCTGCATCGCGATCGCCACGCCGAACCGGCAGGAAACACACGGAATTCCCCTGCAGCACTGTCTGGTACGGGCACCTGCCCCGCCATCAGGCGGAACGCACGCCAGTCGGCCGAATGGATGCGCCCCTTTTTCTGAAGCTTACTATTTTAAATTACACAGTCAGACTCCGCTACAGGCAAACACCTGATAAAAAAACGCGAGACCTTGACGTACGGGCTTCACACACGATAATGGCTGCTTTCAGTTCGACAGCTACCTGACTATTCAACCGAATCAGAAAATTATTGCCGAAAGGTAATAAATACCTGATTCAGTCGAAATAGATTCGAAAAGCGTCGTCGATGACATCCGGGATCGGGAAATCCGGATGCAGCGACGACGATCCCGCAAGGAGGCCCATCCGTATGACCCAACCCTTCATCGTCCTTGGCGACAAGCACAGCCATGGCGGCACCGTGACCAGTGCATCCACGCTGTCGTCGGTCGACGGTCGCGGCATCGCTCGCCGCAACGACACGGTGACGTGTCCGGTGCACGGCCCGAATCACATCGTCGACGGCGACGACACGATGATCGTGCAAGGCGAAGGCGTCGCACGCGACGGCTACAAGACGGCCTGCGGCGCCGTGCTGGTCGCGAGCAAAACGGCAGGCAGTGACGGCAACTGACACACGACGTCGGCAAGTCACGGGGGAATCGACGGAAATGATCACGGGGTTGCGCAAAACGGCATTCGTCGCCGCGCTATTCGTCGCGGTGTGGGTCGCCGTGTTCGTCTGGTGGAAGACGACCCGACATGCACCGACCACCAGGGACCTCCTGCTATACGGGCTCGTGCTGCCGGCGGCGCTCGCCGTTTGCGTGGCATGGTTGCGCCGGGGGCTCGGCCAGCACCCGGCACCCGCGGCGGCCGCACCGGCGACGTCGTCCGCGTCGAAGGACGCGACGGCCACGCAGGATGCCGAGTCGCACACGTGGTCTGCCCTGCTGCTCGACAGCAGCGTCCGGCTGCCGACGGGTGCGACGACCGCGGAAATCGATGCGGCGGCCCGGGAAGGGCATCCCGTCGCGCTTCACCCCAAACTGCAACGCCCGGACGGAACCGGCGTATTCGCCAGCACGGTCGATTCGGTGTCGCCCGACCGGTTCGATGCGAGCCTCCTTGCGCCTGGCACGCAGGAAACTCTGAGGGACGAGCACTGGCGCGGGCTGCTGCTGGCCGCCGATGCGCTCGACGAATTGCGCGAGCGGCATGCCGTGCTGTCCGGCGCGGACGCGTCGCCGCTCAGGCTCCACCTGCTGATGCCGGACCGCTGGCAACCGGTCGCCGCAACGCTCGCCGCATGGCTCGATGCGCACACGGCACGGGAAGCCGTCGCGCCGGGCATCGTTCGCGCGCAACTGCGCACGGTCGCCGATCCCGTACAAGCGTGGGCGATCATCGACGAACTGATCCAGGCGTTGCACCTGCAACCGTCCGCCGATCTGCACGTCGTGCTCGCATTCGACTCCACCGCAAGCCAGGATGCCGTCGACGCGCTGGACCGCACGGGCCGGCTCTACGGCCGCGATCGGCCGGACGGCGTAACGCCTGGCGAAGGCGCATGCGCGCTGCTGCTCGCTCATCCCGACGCCCCGCATGCGACGCCCGCGCCGTCGCTCCATCGCATCGCTTCCGCGCGCCGCGCGGGTTCCGCCGATCACGGCAAGGCTGATTCGACGACGCTCGGGCAACTGCTCACTGCGGCGAGTACACGCTTGTCGATGCTGCACCCCGACCTGACGGCACCCGGATTCGTCACCGACGCCGATCAGCGCGGCAGTCGTCGCACCGAAGTCGTGACGGTCGGCGAACAGACCTGGGGCGCCGAAGCCGCCGAGCGCAGCCGCCACCTCGGGCTCGCCAACGGCGCAAGCGGCGCGGCGCTCGCGCTGGCGGCGCTGGCGGTCGCCGCCGATCGCGCGACGGAGGAGCGGCAAGCGGTATTCGCGGCATCGGTCAGCGATCCGCTCGCACGCGGCGTGATGCTCGTCACCCCTGCGACGACGGCCGACACCGCCGCTCCCGCGCGGCAATCCGGGACGGCCACCGCATAACCGGACGCAGCGGCCGAATCCCTCACCCGCGCCGCACCCAGATCACCTTGCCGTCACGAATGCCGAGGTCGCGTCGCTCCTGGCGATAGTCCATCGTGCCCGGCAGCGATTTGCCGTCGCGCTCGAGCACGCGCCACAGGCAGCCGTCGAGAAGCGCGGCCGCATCGGCCTCGGTTTTTCCGACCAGCGCGTCGTCCGGCGCGGCGTCCGCCTTGCACGCGCTCGTGGCGCCCGACGGTGCGGGGTTCATCACCGCGCCGCCGGCGGTGGCGTTGGGGTGCTTCGTGTTCATGTCCGCACATCCTGCAAAGGTTGCGCTCGCAACGAGTGCAACGAGTATCGCGATCGTGTTCTTCATCGGTTTCTCCCTGTCGCGCCCCGGTGTGCCGTATGCGGCCTTCGTGCACGGCCCGGCGTCGCATGAATGATCGGCGCCGCGCGCCGCCGACCGTTCCCCGACGAAGGCCGGCCGGCGAATGTCGGCGGTGACGCGATACGGTCCGGCCGTGGCGGCGAACCGGGTCGCAAGTCCGGCACGGCGCCGGACCCGCCTGCATGTTACCCCACGCGATTCGCCGCGACGGCTGCAACACCGACGCCGACGCCCGCGCGTGCGGCATGCGCGCGCCGGCAACTCACTCAGAACTTGTAGGTCACGCCCGCGATGCCGTAATAGTTGCTGCGCGACTGGACGATCGGACTGTCGCCGTAGCGACCAAGCAAGCGCGTCACGCCCCCCGTCGCGAGCACCGACCAGTGCTGCGACAGCGTCCAGTTCCACGCGATCGCCATCGACGCGCTGTCGATCCCGCCGCTCGTCGAATACGGCCGGAACCGGCTCGTCATCGACTGTGCGTCGGTCACGCCGTAGAACGTCTGCGTGTAGCGCCCCGAGCCCGCGTGCACGGTTCCCGTCACGATGATCTCGTGCTGCGAGGTCTTGAACACGGGCACCGCGAGATCCACGTGCCCCGACACGCCGCGCGACGTATGCGTCACCGGTGTGTCGATCGTGACGCTCAGCTCCGCCGCGTTGAAGAGCGTCACGCCCGCGCGCACGCCCACCAGCACCGAGCCCGGAATCCGGCCCATGCCCTTCAGGTAGTCGGAGCCCGGCATGTCGAAGCGGTTCTCGTCCGCACGGCCCGCGTCGTAGCTCACGGCCGCCGACAGGAACACACCGTGCGGCAGGTCGAGCCGGTAGCCGGCGCCCTCGGTGCTGTCGATGAAGAAGCCGTTACCGAACTTCGCGGAAAGCCCCGGCGCAACGACGCCGCGGTACTGGTTGCTGCCCGGGTAGCGCGGTGCGAAACCACCGCCAAGCGACAGCGAATACTGGTTTTCCGCGTGGGCGGCGGCGGCGAGGGTCAGGCCGGCGAGCGGCATGCAATAGCGGTAGCGGCGAAGTATTGGGCGCACAATATTGAGATAGAAGTGACGGAGCCCGCAGTCTAGGTGCCGCCCCGCGCCGAGACTGTCCTGAATCTTCGGAGAATCTGTGCTCAATTGTGTTTGATTGTTCGAGATTGTCGTACCGCTCCCCCGGCGTTCGGTGCGCCGGATAGAATCTGCGGGCCGCGCCGCACCCCGGCTTGCCACGGCGTGAGATGGCGCGCGCATCCTGAGGAGACCATGAACGAAGATCCGCTCAAATACCGCGTACTGCTGATCGAGGACGACGACCGCCTCGCGCAGCTCGTCCGCGAATACCTCGACAGCTATGAATTCGCGGTGACGGTCGTCCGGCGCGGCGACCTCGCCGTCGCGGCGGTGCGCGAGCACCAGCCGGCCCTCGTGATACTCGACCTGATGCTGCCGAACCTCGACGGGATGGAAGTCTGCCGGCGCATCCGCGCGTTCACCAACGTCCCCGTGCTGATCCTGACCGCGCGCCTGGACGTCTACGACCAGGTCGCGGGCCTCGAGACGGGCGCCGACGACTACGTGACGAAGCCGATCGAGCCGCGCGTGCTGGTCGCGCGCGCCCGCGCGCTGCTGCGCCGTGCGCAGCCGGCCGCCGCCGACACGCCCGTGGCCGCCCCCGAAGCGCTCGTGTTCGGCGAGCTGGCGATCTCGCCGCCGAACCGCACCGTGACCTGGCGCGGCGAGCCGGTCGACCTCAAGACTGCCGAGTTCAACCTGCTGCTGATTCTCGCGCGCGCGGCCGGCACCGTGCTGAGCCGCGACGACATCCTGAAGCAGCTGCGCGGGATCGAGTTCGACGGACTCGACCGCTCGGTCGATTCCGGCATCTCGAAGCTGCGCCGCCGCTTCGAGGATGCGTCGTCGGAGCCGCACAAGATCAAGACGATCTGGGGCCGCGGCTACCTGTTCAGCCCTTCCGCGTGGGACGAATAAATGCTGCGCCCGTTGATCAGGCTGTACCTCGTCGTGATCCTGTTCGTCGCCGCGTCGATCATCTTCGTCCAGCTGTCGTTCGACCGGATCTTCTACGATCGCACCGCGCAGGCGGAGCGGGAGTCGTTGACGACCTACGCGTTCGTGCTCAACGATTACCTCGAACGCCACCCGGGCGAGCAGCGCAAGTTCGCGCTGCGCGAGCTCGCGAAACACGGCAACGAAAGGTTCGACTTCATGCCGATGGCCACCGCCCGCGCGCAATTGAGCGGCGAGCCGCTGCGCGATCTCGACGCCGGCCGAATCTCGATCAGCTACGACCACAAGGATTACTACATGCCGCTTGCAGATGGTTCGGTACTGCATGCGCGGCCGATCGAAGCATTCAGCCTCGACATCAAGATCTATGCATACATGCTGCTCGCGCTCAGCGCACTGCTCGCGGTGGTGCTGTGGGTTCACTATCACTGGCGCGACCTGCGCAAGCTGCAGGACGCCGCACGCGCATTCGGCGCCGGCACGCTGTCGACGCGCGTGAAGCTGTCGGGCAAGTCGAACATCGACGAACTGTCGCAACAGTTCAACGACATGGCCGAGCGCATCGAGGCATCCATCAAGCAGCAGCGTGAAATGATGCACGGCATCTCGCACGAACTGAAGACGCCGCTCGCGCGGCTCGAGTTCGGGCTCGCGCTGCTCGCCGAGCCGGATGAAACGGGCCGGATGCGCGAACGCCGCGACGCGCTGCGCCGCGACGTGCGCGAACTCGACGAGCTCGTCACCGAGCTGCTGACGATCGGCCGGCTCGAACAGGGCGCGAGCCAGCTCGCGCCGATGGAAGTCGTCGTCGACGCGTTGATCGACAGCGTCGCCGGCAACGTCTCGAACGATGTCGCCGATCGCGGCATCTCGCTCGACGTATCGACGCTCGGTGCCCCCGCGACCCACGTGTGCGACCCGAAGCTGGTTGCCCGCGCGTTGCTTAACCTGATCCGCAACGGCGCACGCTATGCATCGCGCACCGTGCTGCTCGCCGCCGCACGCGACGCGTCCGGCGCGCTCGTGCTGAGCGTCGACGACGACGGCCCCGGCATTCCGGCCGCCGAACGCGCCCGCGTGTTCGAACCGTTCCAGCGGCTCGACTCCAGCCGCGACCGGCAAACCGGCGGCTTCGGGCTCGGGCTCGCTATCGTGAGGCGCGTCGCGCAGGTGCACGGCGGCGACGTGCGGCTCGAGGATTCGCCGCTCGGCGGCGCACGCTTCGTAATCACGCTGCCCGTGCGAACGCTGCCGGACAACCTGTTCGACGTGCCGGATACCGTCGCGCAGGGCGACGCATTCGGCCGCGGCACGGGCATGGCCATCCCGCGGCAATGACGCGCGCGGCAGGCGCCCTCGCCTGAGCGCCCGCCGCCGGTGCACACGCGTTGCTCAGCGGCGGCGCAACAGCGCGACGAAGAACAGGCTGCCGAACATCGCGGTCACGATCCCGATCGGCAGATCCTCCGGCGCCGCGAGCGTGCGGGCGGCCACATCGGCCCACACGAGCAGGATCGCGCCGGTCAGCGCGGCAACCGGCAGCAGCCTGCCGTGCTCGGCACCGACGACGCGGCGGCACAGATGCGGCGTCACGAGCCCGACGAAGCCGATCGCCCCGCTCACCGCCACCATCGCACCGGTCGCGAACGACGCGACGACGAAGACCTCGCGCCGCATCCGCGCGCTCGGCACCCCGAGCGCGGCCGCGGCCACGTCGCCCGACATCAGCGCATTCAGTTCGCGCCGGCGCGCGTACAGCGCGCCGCCGGCAAGCACCGCGCATGCGGCCGGCACCGGCAGCAGATCCCAGCGCGCGAGCCCGACGCCGCCGAGCATCCAGAACAGCACCGACGACGCGGCGCGCTGATCGCCGAGATACAGCAGCAGGTTGCCGAACGCGGCCATCATGAACGACACCGATACGCCCGCGAGCAGCAGCCGGTCCGATTCGAGCCGGCCGCGCCGGTAAGCGAGCGCGATGACGCAGGCCGTCGCCGCGAGCGCGCCCGCGAAGGCGGCAGCCGACAGCGTGAACGGGCCGAGTGCCGCGCCGGCCAGCACGGTGACCGCGACGGCGCCGAGCATCGCGCCCGCGCTCACGCCGAGCAGGTGCGGATCGGCCAGGCGGTTCGCGGTCGCCGCCTGCAACGCGACGCCGACCGCTGCCAGCGTCGCGCCAACGATCGCGGCGAGCAGCGCGCGCGGCATCCGGATCAGCCAGACGATGCTGTCGTCGCCCGCCCCCGCCGCGAACGCGCCGGCCTCGCCGAACGCCGGCACGATGTGCGTGGCGACGATCCGCACCGCGGCCCGCATCGCGATCGGCGCCGGACCGAACGCGGCCGATACGACGATCGACACGACCAGCAGCAGCGCCAGCGCCGGCAGCACCGTGCGCATGCCGGGCCGCGAAGCACGCACGTGCCCGCTCATCGCACCGGCCCGGCGAACGCGGCCGGATACAGCGCGCGCGCCAGCGTCTCGACGGCCGCGACGTTCTCGGGGCCCGGCGTCGCCGCATCGTAGGGAATCACGATGAAGCGCCGGTCGCGAATGGCGGCCACGCGCGCGAGCGACGGCTGGCTCAGCAGGAACTGCTGCTTCTGCGCGGCCGTCACGGCCGAATAGTCGACGATCACGATCACCTGCGGATCGCGCGCGACCACGCTTTCCCAGCTCACCTGCGTCCAGCTGCGCGGCAGGTCGGCCATCACGTTGCGCGCCCCGGCCGCCGTCAGCAGCGCGGTCGGCATCGCGAGCGCGCCGGCCGTCATCGGCTTGTCGGTGCCGCTGTCGTAGACGAACACGCGCAGCGGCGCCGGACGCCCGATCGCGCGCGACACCGCCGCGAGACGCGCGCGCATCGCAGCCACGACCTGCGCGGCGCGCGCGTCGACACCGAAGATCCGGCCGAGATTGTTCAGGTCGCGGAACACGTCGTCGAACGACGCGGCCGTCTGCTTCATCACGTGCGAGCACGATTCGGTCAGCTCGTAAGTCCGGATGCCGAACGGCGCGAGGGTCGCCGGCGTCACCGCGCCGCCGACATGCATCCCGTAGTTCCAGCCCGCGAGATAGAAGTCGGCACGCGCGGCCGCCAGCACCTCGAGCGACGGATACTGGCTCGCGAGTTCGGGCACGCCGCGCAGCGCGTCGCGCACGCGCGCGGTGCCCGTCTTCCAGCCGCCGATGCCGGTGTAGCCGACGAGCCGGTCCTTCAGGCCGAGCACGAGCATCATCTCGGTCAGGTTCACGTCGTTGCTCACCGCGCGCGTCGGCGCGCGGTCGAACGTCACGTCGCGATCGCAACTGCGCACGGTGACGGGATAGGCGCCCGCGTGCGCGGCCGCGCAGCCGAGCAGGGTCGCGGCAACCAGCCGGCGGAATGCGGACGACGACGCAGACTGCAACGCGGAGGGCAGGACAGGAAACGGCATGGCGGTCATTCCGGATGAAGCGGCGTGATGCGCGGCCGGCCCGTGACCGGATGGCGATCGACGAGCGCGACGACGCCGAACACGTCGCGCAGCAGCGCTTCGGTCAGCACGTCGACCGGCGCGCCCGATGCGACGACCCTGCCGTGCGCGAGCACGTGGAGCCGGTCGCAATACGCGGCCGCGAGATTGAGATCGTGAATCGTGGCGAGCGTCGCGATGCCGAGGCGCCGCACGCGCGCGAGCAGTTCGAGCTGATGGCGCAGGTCAAGATGGTTGGTCGGTTCGTCGAGCAGCAGCAGTTCGGGCTGCTGCGCAAGCGCACGAGCCAGCAGCGCGCGCTGCTTCTCGCCGCCCGACAGCGACGCGAAGCGTTGCGCGCGGCGCTCGACGAGGCCGACGTCGTGCAGTGCGGATTCGACGATCCGGCGATCGTCCGACGTCTCCGCGTCGAACGGCCGCTTGTGCGGCGTGCGCCCCATGCCGACCAGTTCGTCGACCGTCAGCCCGAAATCGTCGGGCGTCTCCTGCTGCAGCACCGCGATGCGCTGCGCGACCGCGCGCGGCCGCATGCGCCACACGTCCTGCGCGTCGAGCGCGACACGGCCCGCATCGGGCCGTGCGTAACGGAACACGCAGCGCAGCAGGCTCGTCTTGCCGCTGCCGTTCGGGCCGACCAGCCCGACGAACTCGCCGTCGGCCACGCTCAGCGTCACCGAATCGAGCACGGCGATCGCGCCGCCGGGAGACCAGCTCACGCGTTCGATGTCGAGCATGTGCGCCACGGGAGGCTCGCCGCGCCGCACTAGAAGCGCATCGTCGCGACGAGCTCCGCCGAGCGTGACGGGCCGAGCAGCCATTGCTCGCCGCCGTTCGACGTCGTCACCGCGTACGTGCGGTTCGCGAGATTGCGCAGGTACAGCGCAAGCTCGGTGCGCGACGTCGGCTGCCAGCGCAGCGACGCATCGAACACCGTGTACGACGGCACCCGTATGCGGTTCGCGTCGTCGCCGTAGGTCGCGCCGACGTAACGCATGCCCGCATTCGCCTGCCAGCGCTCGGCAAACGCCCAGCCGAGCCACAGGTTCGCCGTCTGCTGCGGCACGTTGGCCGGCGCATTGCCGGCGCGCGACACCGTCGCGCTGCCGACCTTCTGGCTGAACTCGTCATAACGCGCGCGCAGCAGCGCGACGTTCGCGTCGACCGTCCAGCCGTGCGGCAGCCGCGCGCCGCCCGTCAACTCGATGCCGCGCGACGATTGCCGGCCGACCTGCTGGCGCAGCGCGGGATTGAACGGATCGGTGCTGAGCAGGTTGCGCTTAGTGATGTCGTACACGGCGAAGGTCCAGTAGGCGCGGCCGTCGAGCAGCGTCTGCTTGACGCCGGCCTCCCACTGTTCGCCGGTGGCGAGCCGGTAGTTCGCCTGCGACGCGGACAGCGTCACGAGCGAGCCGAGCCCTTCCGCGCCCGTCGTGTACTGCGCATACGCGCTGAGCGTCGGCGCGACTTCGAACACGAAGCCCGTGCGCCAGCCGACGTTCGCGAAGCGCTTGTCGAAGCCGGCGCCGCTCGCCGCCTGCTCGCGGCTGAACGCGATGTGGTCGTAGCGCAGGCCGCTCACCCACGCGAGCCGCGGCAGCACGTCGAGCCGGTTCTCGGCGAACACCGCCGCCTGCCGTGCCCGCGTGCTGAACTGCGGCACCGTCGGGTCGGGGCTCGTGAACACGCCGGGATCGAAGCCGTGCGCGGGCACCGTCGATTCGCCGCCATACGGCGAATTGTTGGTGCCGCTGAACGTGACCTGGCTGAATTCCGTGCCGACGACGAAGCGGTTCGCGCGGCCGAACAGCGTACCGTCGAAGCGTGCGCTCAGCCGATCGCCGATCTGCCGCTGGTGATGGCCGATGTCCAGATAGTCGCCGCGCGTGACGAGACCCGTCGCGGTGTCGAGCGCATACGATTCGGCATTGCGCCAGTGGCGGTTCGACGTCAGGTAGTAGAGCTGGTTGTCGATCGTCACGCCGGCCGTCGGCCGGTAGCGGGCCGACAGGCGCGTCCACTGGTCGTAATAGGCAATCGTCGCATCGCCGACGTTGTAGTTGAGCTTGCGCAGCGACGGATCGAGCACGCCGTTCGGTGCCGGCACGCCATGGTAGGTCGCCGGCATCTGGCGACCGTAGTCGAAGTCGAGCGTCAGCGTGAGCTTCGGGCTCACGTCGAACTTCAGCGCGCCGCCGACGGCCGTCGTATGCGTATCGGCCCGCTCGGCGAGGCCGTTCGCGCGTGCATCGCTCGCGTAGAAGCGATACGACAGCCTCGGGCCGAGCGCGCCCGTCGTATCGAACGCAAAGCGCTTCGCGCCGTCGGCGCCGACACCGGCCTGCAGCGTCGTCTCTCGCACACGCTGCGGCCGCTTCGGCACCACGTTGACGACGCCGCCGATCGCCCCCTCGCCATACAGCACCGACGCCGGGCCGCGCAGCACCTCGATGCGCTCGACCGACCACGTGTCGAACGGGAAGGTGATCGTGCCGGCCGCCGGCATCAGCCGCACGCCGTCGAGCAGCGTCATCACCGATTCCTGCCCGCTGAAGCCGCGCACGCTCAATGCGGTGCCGCCGGTACCGGGCGCCATCGCGCTCGCGAACCCCGCGGTGCGCGTCACCGCATCGAGCACCGTGCGATCGCCGCGCGCCTCGATCGTGCCGGCCGTGACCGACTCGACGCTCGCGGGGGTGTCGAGACTCGCGAGCCCGAGCCGCGAGCCCGTTTCGAGCGGTTGCGTCAGCGGGTCGGCCGGTGCGGATCGCGCGCTGACGTTGATCGCCGGCAGCGCATGGCGGTCGTCGGGTGCAGGTGCGGCCGCTTCCGCGGCAAGCGCGGCGGACGTCGCCATCGCACACCCCACCCAGGTTGCGCAACCATACGCGGCACGCGAGCGCCATCCCCCGTCGTACCGGCGCGAGCCGGCGTGCAGCCGCGCGTCGCGCGCCCGCCTGTGTTTCGTCTTCGTCACTTCGTATCGGTATTCGTGTGGTTTCGTCGCACGTGGCTTGCCCGACAGCGTCGGACGGCCATCGATCCAAACGTCGGATGATACGTTATATCAATTTATCCCGTCAGGGTTTTGTCAGGATCCGTGGGCCAGTACGCCCGGCCTATGGCTGGAACCCGTGACGGGTCGCCGCGGCAGCATCCGTGGATAAATCGGCCGGTACGCCGGCTCACGTGTCGACGACACGACCGCGTCGGCCGCCGCGAAGGCAGTCCGCCCGATGCATGCCGCTTTCGACGCCGCGATGCAAACACAATCGCAAAAGCGCACCGGCTCTCGTCGACCTGCCGCTCGCGAATACGCGACAACCGTCCCGTTGCATTACATCCCGGTCGCACTGGGGAAACGGCTGTCGGCCGATGCGCTGTTCGCATTCGATCGTGACGCCCTGGCCGATATCCTGGCCGGCGGTCGCGCCGACATCCGCCCGATCGCGGCCACGCCGAGCGCCACGCGCCTCCGTCGGGATTGCGACTTCGGCACACGCAGACGACCGCTACGACCCGCCGCCGCGCCCGTGACGCGCGCCGCGACCGGCCGGCGCAACGGCGCCGCCTAGATCGGAAAACTGAACTGCACCCACAGCTTGTCGCCCTGCGGCCGGTTGCGCACCGCGAACTCGTGCTGATATTTCACGACCACGCCCGACGCCGGCCCCCACATGTAACGCAGCTGCGGGCCGATCGCGACCGACTGCCCGCGAAAACCGTCCGACGCGACCTTGATGCCGTCCTGCGTATCGTCGGTGAACTGCTTCAGGAACGTGCCCTGCACGCCGACCTGCACGCGCCGGTCGATCGAATAGCCGACCAGGTAATCGAGCACGGCCACCGCACCCGAGTGGTACCGCGTCGCATGGTTCGACGAATTCAGCTCCAGCAGCGTGGTCGTCGAGATCTCCCAGTCGCGGCCCGGAAACCAGGTCGTGCTGACGTACGGCAGGAACGCATACGTGTTCAACCCCGTGTTCGCGATCCGGTTCGCCGCATACGCGCCGCTCGGCACCGCGAACGACGGCGAGAAGAACGCGAAGAAGGTCTTCGATGCGTTCGCGTAATTGATCATGAACGGCTCGAGGATCACGTCACCGAGCGACGTGCGGTTTCCCGTACCGCCCGGCGTCGACAGATGCAGGTGCACGATCGGCACGATCGCGCTGCTCGACAGCGAGAACGGCCCGAACGTCGCGCCCCAGGTGTGGACCACGCGCGGCGTTTCCGCGACGACGCTCAGGTGGAACCCCGACACCGCGCTGCCGCCGTCCGGCCCGGCAAACCGGTTCGATACCGAGTACAGCGCGTAGTTGAAGTACTGCGTGTTGCCGGGCGGCGGAAGCAGCCCGTTCAGCACGGTGTTGACGCCGAACGGATAGCTGATCTGCCCGTTCTCCGTGGCCGACGCCGGAACCTGAATGGCGCCAGCGATCAGGAATGCCAAGGGTACCCGTCGCAAGGTGAATTTCATGTCGTCTCCAGACCGGATTGTTATCGTGTCATCGCGTGCCGGGCATCGCAGGCCCGGGGAGACGCAATGTAAAGCGCACGACAGCGGCGAAAAAGACGACCTTCAGGAGAACAGTTCTTCGTTACACGGAGAAATGCGCGGCGGTGCGGCGACGGCCCGCGATCAGCGGCCGACTTCCTTCCATTTGCGCGCGAGCCCGAGGCGTTCGAAACGCTCGATCAGGAACTCGGTGAAGACGCGGATCTTCGCCGGCTGGTGACGGCGGCTCTGGTACGCGATGTTGACGGTGAGCGCCGGCAGTTGCCAGTCGGTGAGCACCGGCACCAGCTTTCCCGCGACGATATCCTCGTGGATGATGTAGAGCGGCTGGATCAGGATGCCGAGCCCGGCAAGCGCCGCCGCGCGGATCACCTGCCCTTCGTTCGCATCGAGCACGCTCCTGATCGTGACCGACTGCTTCTTCGCGCCGCGGCGGAAATGCAGCACGTACGGATCGTTCGCGAGGTTGTAGACCAGCATCCGGTGGTCGCACAGCGCATCGGGCGTCGCCGGCGCGCCGTGCTTCGCCAGATACCCGGGCGACGCGGCCAGCACGCGCCGTGTCTCGGCGAGCTTGCGCACGGTGATGCCCGAATCCGCTTCATGCTCGCGCGTGCGGATCGCCACGTCGATGCCCGCCTCGATGAAATCCGGGTAGCGGTTCGCCGCGATGATCTGCACGTTCAGGTTCGGGTAGCGCCGGTGAAACTCCGGCAACGCCGGCGCGATATAGATCGACGCGAACGATACGGAAGCGGTCACGCGCAGCGTGCCGGCCGGATTGACGCTCGTTTCGTTGACCGCCGCATCGGCCTCCGACAGTTCCGTCAGGATCGCGACGCAGCGCCGGTGGTATTCGTGCCCCGCGTCGGTCAGCCACAGGCGGCGCGTGGTCCGCTCGACGAGCCGCGCCCCCAGCCGTTCCTCCAGCGCATTCAGGCAGCGGCTCGCCGCCGCGCTCGACATGCCGAGCCGCTCGGCGGCCTTCGACAGGCTCCCCAGCTCGGCGACCTGCACGAAAAATTCGATCTGCGTCCACTTGTCCATGCGTTGGATTCTTCCACTTGGCGGAGAACAAAACTCCTCCAAACCATCTTTTTTACGATCCGGGGAGGAATTAATGTTACGTCAACGCGCCATCCAACGACATCAGGAGACAACCCCATGCGCAATCTCAACGAAGACACCATCACGCAGGCCGTGATCGCATCGCTCTCCGGCTGTCGCGACGAGCGGCTGCGCACGGTCATGACCAGTCTCGTCCAGCACCTGCATTCGTTTGCGCGGGAGACCCGGCTCACCGAGGCCGAGTGGCAGGCCGCGATCGGCTTCCTGACCGCGGTCGGGCACATCACCGACGACAAGCGCCAGGAATTCATCCTGCTTTCGGACGTGCTCGGGCTGTCGACCCTCGTCACCGCGCAGAACCATGCGAAACCGGCCGGCTGCACGGAAGCGACCGTATTCGGCCCGTTCTATGTCGACGGCAGCCCCGAGTTCGCGATGTTCGACGACATCGCGAACGGCGCATGCGGCGAGCCCTGTTTCGTATCCGGCCACGTGCGCGGCATCGACGGCATGCCGGTCGCGCACGCGTCGCTGGAAGTCTGGCAAGCAGACGAGGACGGGCACTACGACGTCCAGCTTCCGGCCGACGACGGTTCGGTCACGCATCGCGCGCGCGGCCGGCTGCGCACCGGCGCCGACGGCCGTTACGCGTTCCGCTCGATCCTCGCCGAACCGTATCCGATTCCGCACGACGGCCCTGTCGGTGCCATGCTCGATGCGCTCGGCCGTCATCCGTGGCGCCCCGCGCACCTGCATTTCATGATCGCGGCGCGCGGTTACGAAACGCTGATCACGCACGTGTTTCGCGACGGCGATCGTTATCTCGACTCCGACGCGGTATTCGGCGTACGGTCGACGCTCGTCGCCGACTGGGTGCGGCACGCGCCCGGCATCGCGCCGGACGGTTCGCGCATGGACACGCCGTTCTACACGCTCGATTACGACTTCGTGCTCAATCCCGCAGGGCGCGGCGCGTGATCCGGCACGTCGTGATGTGGAACGTCGCAGGCGAAACCGACGGCGAACGCGCGGCGGCACGCGCCAGCGTGAAGCGTGCATTCGAAAGCCTGCGCGGCCGGATTCCAGGCATGACACACCTCGAAGTCGGCGCGGATTTCAGCGCGGCCGATTACGCGTGCGACCTGATTCTCGTCGCCGAATTCGAGTCGCGCGAAGCGCTCGACGGATACGCGACGCATCCTGAACACGCACGCGTACGCGACACACTGGCCGGCCTGCGCATCGCGCGCCACCAGGTCGACTACGCAATGGAGTGACGACGACATGAATTTCATTTACCAGGCACGCCCCGCACGCGTGATCTTCGGCGCAGGCAGCCTCGACCATCTCGAACGCGAAGTGCTGGAACTGGGCGCGCAGCGTGCGCTCGTGCTCTGCACGCCGGAGCAGCGCGACCTCGCGCAACCCATCGTCGAGCGGCTCGGCGCGCGCGCGGCCGGGTTGTACGATCGCGCGACGATGCACGTGCCGATCGAAATCGCCCGCGATGCGCAGGCGTTCGCCCGGTCGTGCGGTGCGGATTGCGCGATCGCGATCGGCGGCGGCTCCACGATCGGCCTCGGCAAGGCGATCGCGCTCGAAAGCAGCCTGCCTATCCTCGCCATCCCGACGACGTATGCGGGCAGCGAGATGACCCCGATCTACGGCCTGACGGAAGGCGGCATCAAGCGCACGGGCTCCGACGCGCGCGTCCTGCCGAAAACGGTGATCTACGATCCCGCGCTCACCGTCACGCTGCCCGTCGAGCTGTCCGTGACGAGCGGGCTCAATGCGATCGCGCACGCAGCGGAAGGCCTCTACGCGAACAACGCGAACCCGGTGATGAGCCTAGTCGCCGAAGAAGGGATTCGCGCGCTGGCGCGCGGCCTGCCCGGCGTGCGCCGCAACACCGCCGATCTCGGCGCACGCAGCGACGCGCTCTACGGCGCATGGCTGTGCGGGATGGTGCTCGGCAACGTCGGCATGGCGCTGCATCACAAGCTCTGTCATACGCTCGGCGGCAGCTTCAACCTGCCGCACGCGCCGACCCATACGGTCGTGCTGCCGCATGCGCTCGCGTACAACGCGGCGCACGCGCCGGACGCGATGCAGCGCATCGCCCGCGCGATCGGCACGAACGACGCGGCGCGCGGCCTCTACGCACTGGCGCTCGACAACGGCGCGCCCGTCTCGTTGAAGGCGATCGGCATGCAGGAAGCCGACCTCGATCGCGCGGCCGATCTCGCGGCCGCCAATCCGTACTGGAACCCTCGCCCGATCGAACGCGACGGCCTGCGCGCGCTGCTGCAGGACGCGTTCGACGGCAACCTGCCCGGCTCCACCGCGCGCTGAATCGAACACACGACAAACCAACAAATACCACCATCATGGAGACATCCCACATGAATACCGAATCGAGCGCGCACGGCGACAGCACCGCCGAACACTGCGACGTCGCGATCGTCGGCTACGGCCCGACCGGCCTCGTCGCCGCATCGATGCTGGGCCGCGCCGGCCATCGCGTGATCGTCCTCGAACGCTGGCCGACGCCCTACGGCCTGCCGCGCCTCACGCACATCGACGGCGAAACCGCGCGCATCGTGCAGGCCAGTGCCGACGTCGATCACGCGCTGCGCAACGCGAAGGCCGTCGACACCTACCATTACTGCGACGCGAACGGCGACCTGCTGCTCGAACTGAACTGGACCGGCCGCGCATGCGGCTATCCCGCGCACATCTCGATCTACCAGCCCGACATCGAGGACGCGATCGATGCGCGCGCCAGCGCCTTCAGGAACGTGACGATCCTGCGCGGCTGGGAAGTCGACGCGCTGCGGCAGGACGACGACGGCGTGACGCTGACCGCGCATCCGTCCCGCTGCGGCCAGGACGCGCAATGGACCGACAGGCCGCGCGTCATTCGCGCGCGCTACGTGATCGGCGCCGACGGCGCGAACAGCCTCGTGCGCCGCACGCTCGGCATCGAACGCTCCGATTTCGGCTGCAACGAACGCTGGCTCAATCTCGATTCGGAAAACAAGCGCGATCTCGGCGACGGCTGCGCGCGCACGACGATCTACTGCGATCCGGCGCGCGCGTACATGCACATGCCGATCGGCACGAAGCGCACGCGTTTCGAGCTGCGCGTGCTGCCGAACGAATCGACGGCCGAATGGGAAACGGAAGAAGCCGGCTGGAAGTGGCTCAACGACCACTACGGCTACGGCCCGGACGACCTGACGCTGCTGCGGCACGTCGTCTACACGTTCGAGACGCGCATGGCCGAACGCTGGCGCGCCGGCCGCGTGCTGCTCGCGGGCGACGCGGCGCACACGATGATGCCGTACATGGGACAAGGCGCGTGCTCCGGCATGCGCGACGGCATCAACCTCGCGTGGAAGCTCGACCTGGTGCTGACCGGGCGCGCGTCCGCCGACCTGCTCGACACCTATGAAGCCGAGCGCCGCCCGCACGTGACGGCGATCACGCAGATGTCGCTGTTTCTCGGGCAGGTCGTCAACGAGGACGATCCGCGCAAGGTCGCCGAGCGCGACGCGGCGTTCCGCTCCGGCAACATGCCGCCGATGCCGCCGTTCCCGAAGCTCGGCCACGGCATCGTGCACGCGCAAGCCGACGGCACGCTGCTGCCGTCGACGGGCGCACCGGCCCCGCAAGGCCGCGCACGTCGCGGCGCGGCCGAGGGCCGTTTCGACGACGTGGTCGGCCAGGGTTTCCAGCTCGTCACGCGCGAGCACCCTGCCCGCCATCTCGACGACGCGCAGCGCGCATTCCTCGCGCAGCTCGGCTGTCACGTGGCCGTGCTGGCCGACGACGTGTGCGCGCCGGATGCCGTGGTCGATCTAGACGGCGACCAGCACGCGTTCATGCACGCGCACGGCATCGCCGCGTATATCAAGCGGCCCGATTTCATCGTGTTCGGTTCGGTAAGCGACCTGCGTGATATCGGCGCGCTCGTCGACGCGCTGCGCGCCGCACTGCACTGGTCCGCCGTTTCGAACGAGCCTGCCGCGGCTTCGGCAGCCGTCGCCCACGCATCGTGAAGGAGACCGACGCATGACGACCGAACTGTCACCGTTCGCGCTGTCGCTGCAACGCGCGATGCCCGTCACGCGCCTGCTCGATTGCGGGATGGACTACGCGGACGCAACCGCGCTGCACGCCCGCACGTCCAACGGCGAACCGTGGGACGTCGCGGCCGAAGCGCTGGCCGACGCGCAGCTCGCGCGCGCCGCGCAGGCGGCGGATGCCGGCCACCTGGTCACGGCCGCCGACGCGCAGGCGATGGCCATCGCGAACCTGCTGTTCGCGCAGATGGCGTTCAACCACGACGTGCCGCGCAAGCGCGCGCTTTATGCTCGGCTCGTCGACGCGTCGCACGGCCTCGCGCGCTGGTCTGACAAGCGCATCGAACGCGTCGAAGTGCCGTTCGGCGATGCGCGCCTGATCGGCTGGCTGGTGCGGCCGCCGGCGGAGCGCGTACGCGGCACCGTGATCGTGTTCGGCGGCCAGAGCGGCTGGGGCTTCGCGTACTGGCCGATCGCGCGCGCACTCGCGGCACGCGGCCTCGCCACGCTGCTCGCCGAGGGGCCGGGCCAGGGCGAGACGCGGCTCGAACAGCGGATCTTCGTCGACGTCGACATGAGCGCCGCCTATCGGCGCTTCGTCGATCACGTCGCCGATCGTGTGCCCGGGCCGATCGGTATCTGGGGGAACAGCATCGGCGGGTTGTGGGCGGCGTCGACTGCCGCGAGTGACCGACGGATCGCGGCCTGTTGCGTGAACGGCGCGCTCGCGGCGCCGACGCTGCTGCCGTTCCGCACGTTCGTCGAGCAGGCCGCGGCGATGCTCGGCAACGACGATCCCGATGCCGTGGCGGCGAACTTCGCGCGGATGCGTTTCTCGTCCGAACGCGACCGTATCGCGTGTCGGCTGCTGGTGCTGCACGGCGGCGAAGATCCGCTGATCCGGATCGACGATCAACAGCCGTTTCTCGATGCCGCGACGTCCGGCGATGCGACGCTCAAGGTCTGGCCGGACGGCGAGCACACGATCTACAACCACGCGTCCGAGCGCACCGCGCTCGTCTGCGACTGGTTCGCCGAGCGGCTGGCGCGAGCGGCAGCCGTGTGAACACGCATGCGGTGCCGGCCGTGCCGACGGTCGACACCGCGCGTGGCATCCGGCATGACGACGTCGCACCGCCGCCTGCCGCGACGCCGTCGATTTCCACGTGCGTGAAGCCGTACTTTGCCATCCGCTCACGATGGCCGGCCTAACCGGGACACGCGCGCAGTTGCGCGGTCATCGTCCGCTTCACCCGCCAACCTTGAACGCCGGCAACTGCTGCCCGAGCCGCGCACCCATTTCCGTACCGAGCGCCTGCAGCGCATTGAACGGCCGGACCATCACTTCGAATTCCACGATCCGCCCTTCTTCGTCGAAGCGGATCATGTCGATCCCCTTCAGCGCCTTGTCGCCGACGCTCGCGCTGAATTCCAGCACCACGCTCAGGCCATCGTCGGTGACGAACTGGCGGTAATAGACGAAATTCTCGAGGATCGTGATCACCGTGCGCAGCGCCATCAACAGCGCGGGCGCCGGCCCGTACGGCTTGAACGCCATCGGCGAACGGAACACCGCATCCGGGTGAACGATCGATTCGAGCGCACTGAAATCCTTGTTGTCGATCATCGCGTGCCACACGTCGAGCGATTTCGCGACAGCGGGATGAACTTGCAGCGGTGAGTGTGTCATCGGAAGTCTCCTGACTCATCGGACGGAAAAGAAACGAATCGGCGTCAAAGCGTCGCGGCCAGCGTCGTGCCCTGGTGAATCGCGCGCTTCGCATCGAGTTCGGCGGCCTCGTATGCGCCGCCGATCAGATGCACGCGGCATCCGGCGGCCTGCAGTTGTTCCGCCAGTTCGCGCGACGGCTCCTGCCCCGCGCAGATCACCACGTTGTCCACCGGCAGCGTCTGTTCGACGCCGTCGATCGTCACGTGCAATCCTTCATCGTCGATGCGACGGTACGTCACCGCCGACGACATGCCGACGCCGCGCGCCTTCAGCGCCGTGCGGTGGATCCACCCGGTGGTCTTGCCGAGCCCGTCGCCGATCTTCGATGCCTTGCGCTG
Source organism: Burkholderia sp. HAN2018 (assembly GCF_024704855.1). Taxonomy (NCBI): domain Bacteria; kingdom Pseudomonadati; phylum Pseudomonadota; class Betaproteobacteria; order Burkholderiales; family Burkholderiaceae; genus Burkholderia; species Burkholderia sp. HAN2018. The sequence goes on from NZ_QOBB01000011.1 coordinate 43,143, forward strand.
CAGCAGATGCACCTGCCGCGCGGCCGGCTCGGGTTGCGCACGGCCCAGCCCGCCGGCACTCGCATACGATCGATCGACGCCCCATTCGTTGAAGAACCGGTCCGCGTCCACCTGTTCGCCGCCATCGCGATGAACCAGATATTCCGCGACGTCGAAACCGATGCCGCCCGCGCCGACGATCGCGACACTGCGGCCCACGGCCTTGTCGTCGCGCAGCACGTCGAGATAACCGAGCGTCTTCGGATGCCCGACGCCGTCGATCGGCGGCGTGCGCGGCACAATGCCCGTCGCGATCACCACCTCGTCGAATTCGCCCTGCAGCAGCATCTCGGCGCTCGCGCGCGTATTGACATGCAGTGTGATCCCGCGCAACTCGATCTGCCGGCGGAAGTAACGCAGCGTTTCGTTGAACTCCTCCTTGCCGGGCACCTTCTTCGCGATGTTGAACTGGCCGCCGATCTCGGCACCCGCTTCGTACAGCGTCACCGCGTGACCGCGCTCGGCCGCCGTGACCGCGAAACCGAGTCCCGCCGGGCCGGCACCGACCACCGCGATGCGCTTGCGCTGCCGTGCGGGGCGGATCACGAGCTCGGTTTCGTGGCAGGCGCGCGGATTCACGAGGCAGGACGTAATCCTGCCGCTGAACGTATGGTCGAGGCACGCCTGGTTGCAGCCGATGCACGTGTTGATTTCGTCCGCGCGCCCTTCCCGCGCCTTGCGCACGAATTCGGCGTCGGCGAGGAATGGCCGCGCCATCGACACCATGTCGCAATAGCCGTCGGCGAGCAGCTGTTCGGCGACTTCCGGCGTGTTGATCCGGTTGGTCGCCACGAGCGGGATGCCGACCTTGCCCATCAATTGCCGCGTGACCCATGCGTACGCGGCGCGCGGCACCTTGGTCGCGATCGTCGGAATACGCGCCTCGTGCCAGCCGATACCGGTATTGAGGATCGTCGCACCGGCCGCCTCGATCGCCTGCGCGAGCCGGATCACCTCGTCGAGCGTCGAGCCGCCTTCGACGAGATCGAGCATCGACAGCCGGTAGATGACGATAAAGTTCTTGCCCACCCGCTCGCGCACGCGCCGCACGATCTCGACCGCGAAACGGATGCGATTCTCGTAGGCGCCGCCCCACGCGTCGTCGCGATGGTTCGTGCGCGCGGCAATGAACTCGTTGATCAGGTAGCCCTCGGACCCCATGATCTCGACACCGTCGTAGCCCGCATGCTGCGCAAGCGCCGCGCATCGGACGAAATCGGCGATCGTCTCGTCGACTTCGTCGCCACTCAACGCATGCGGCGTGAACCGGTTGATCGGCGCTTTCAGCGCACTGGGTGCGGCGAGCGCCGGGTGATATGCGTAGCGCCCGAAGTGGAGGATCTGCAGCGCGATCCTGCCGCCCTCCGCATGCACCGCGCGCGTCACGACGCGATGGCGTTCGGCTTCCGCTTCGGTCGTCAGCATCGCGCCGCCCGGTGCCGGACGGCCGCGTTCGTTCGGCGCGAAGCCACCCGTGACGATCAGGCCGGCCTCGCCTCGCGCGCGCTCCGCATAGAACGCCGCCATTCGCTCGAATCCGTGCGGCGCTTCCTCGAGGCCGACGTGCATCGACCCCATCAGGACGCGGTTCCTGAGCGACGTGAAGCCCAGTTCGAGCGGGGTCGTCAAATGCGGATAGCGGGATGCCATCGAGTGTCTCCATTTTTATGCAACAAGTTGCACAGATGGTAGTTCACCGCGTTCGTTTGCGCAATAAGTTGCATAAACGTGGCCCATGGCTTGTACTGTGGCCCCGATATGGCAAGATGCGGTTCATTCCGCAGCCTTATCCGATCCGACATGTCCCTGCCTCACGCACTCCTCACCGCGCTCGCCGAACGTCCCGGTTCGGGGTCCGAGCTCGCCGACCGCTTCGATCGCTCGATCGGCTATTTCTGGCAGGCCACGCACCAGCAGATCTACCGCGAGCTGGGGCGCCTCGAGGAAACGGGCTGGATCGAATCGCTGCCCGCCGAATCGGGGCGCGGCCGCAAGCGCGCGTACCGGATCCTGCCGGCCGGCAAAAAGGAACTGCGGCGCTGGATCGCCGAACCGGAAGATCCGACGCCGCTGCGCGAAGCGTTGATGGTGCGCCTGCGCGCGGAAGCGGTGCTCGGGCCCGCCGGCCTCGAGGACGAAATCAGGCGGCGCATCGCGCTTCACCAGGAAAAGCTCGACCTGTATCTGCAGATCGAGGCGCGCGATTTTTCGACGCCCGACGATTCACGCACGAAGCGCCTGCAGCATCTGGTGCTGCAGGCCGGCATTGCGAACGAGCGGTTCTGGGTCGAGTTTTCGCAGCATGCGCTCGACACGCTGCGCCTGCCGAAGGACTGAACCGGGTTCGCGCGGCGGCCGCCGGCACGGCTGCACCGGTATCGCACCGGCGCACGCGGTCGTCGCGGCGCGCATTGCGCCACGACGCGCCATACCGTAGTCACGCGTCCGGCAGAATCACCACCTTGCCCTTCACCTGCCGGTTTGCCATCCGCGCGATCGCGTCGGTCGCACCGGCCAGCGACACGCGTTCGGTGATCGCGGGCCGCACCTTGCCGGCCGAGAACCATTCGGCCAGCAAGCGCATGTTCGCGACATGCTGCGCCGGGTCGCGGCGCACCGCGTCGCCCCAGAACACGCCGAGGATGTCGCGCTCCTTGAGCAGCGCGAGGTTCAGCGCGATCTTCGGAATCTCGCCGGCCGCGAACCCGACGACGAGGAACCGGCCGCGCCACGCGGTCGCGCGCAGCGCCGCCTCGCTGTATGCGCCGCCCACCGGATCGTAGACGACGTCGGCGCCGCGCCCGCCGGTCAGCTCGTCCACGCGGCGGCGCAGGTCTTCGGTTGCATAGTCGATCGTTTCGTCCGCGCCGGCATCACGGCACAGCGCGAGCTTGTCCGCGCTCGACGCCGCCGCGATCACGCGCGCGCCGAGCGCCTTCGCGATCTCGATCGCGGCGAGCCCGACGCCGCCCGCCGCGCCCAGCACGAGCAACGTCTCGCCCGCCTGCAGCCGCGCGCGCTGCTGCAACGCATGCAGCGACGTGCCGTATGCGAGCACGAGCGCCGCGCCCTGCTCGAACGTCATCCCCGGCGGCAACGGAGCGATCTGGTGCGCATCGGCCAAACACTGCTGCGCGAACCCGCCGTGCCCCGTGAACGCGACCACCGAATCGCCGGGCCGCCACGCGGTAACGCCCTCGCCGACCGCGTCGATCACGCCGGCAAACTCGGCGCCCGGCGAAAACGGCAGCGCCGGCTTCACCTGATACAACCCCTGGACGATCAGCGCGTCGGGGAAATTGAGCGACGCGGCCTTCACCCGGACCCGGACCTGGCCGGCCGCCGGTTCGGGAATCTCGACGTCTTCGATGCGCAGGCTGTCGATCGGGCCAAATGCGGTGCACAACAGGGCTTTCATGCGCTTCTCTCTCCTTGCGCGGCGCGACCGCGCATCGATGCGGCCTGCGGGGTACTCCCGCGCGGCCGGTTCAAGACGCATGTGCGATGGCCATCCGAGCCGGCCTTCGCGACATCGTCAGTATTCCAGGATGTTGGTACGGCTACGTTCAGAACCACGCGTCGCGCATGTCGAGCGTCGTCGTGTCGACGCTCGACAGCAGATCGAGCTGTGCGTCCACTTTCGGCAATTCCCAGCGGAAGAAGTAGCGGGCGGCCGCACGCTTGCCGTCGTGGAAATCGCCGGTTTGCCCGTGCGCGGCGAGCGTCACGTCGAGCCACAGCCACGCGACGACGAGATGGCCGAACGCTTCCAGATAGACACTCGCGTTCGCGAGCCGCGCCTGCTGATCGCCGATCGCGCCGAGCTGTCGAGTGACGTCGAGCAGCCGCGACCAGCGCTGCGCCAGCGCATCGGCCTGCTCTCGCAGGCCCGCGTCGAGCGCCCGCGCGCGTTCGACGCTCGCACCGATTCTCCCGTCGAGCGCGTGCAGCAGTGCGCCGTCGTCCTGTGCGACCTTGCGGCCCAGCAGGTCGAGCGCCTGGATTCCGTGCGTGCCTTCGTGTATCGGGTTGAGCCGATTGTCGCGATAGAGCCGCTCGACCGCGTAATCGCGCGTGTAGCCGTAGCCGCCGTGCACCTGGATCGCGAGGTCGTTCGCCGCGAGACACCACTGCGACGGCCAGCTTTTCGCGATCGGCGTCAGGATGTCGAGCAGCCGCTCGGCCTGGGCGCGCACGGTCGCGTCGTCGTGCGCGCGCGCTTCGTCGACCAGCTTCGCGCAGTACAGGATCAGCGCGAGACCGCCTTCGACATAGGCCTTCTGCGCGAGCAGCATGCGCCGCACGTCCGGATGCTCGACGATCGGCGCCTGCGGCGCGGCGGCATCCTTGCCCGCCGGCCCCAGCGGACGCCCTTGAGGCCGGTTCCGCGCGTAGTCGAGCGCATGCAGATAACCCGTGTAGCCGAGCGCCACCGCGCCCGCGCCGACACCGATGCGTGCCTCGTTCATCATGTGGAACATGTACGCGAGGCCGTGGTTCGGCTGGCCGACCAGATAACCGATCGCACCCGCCCGCCCTTCCGGCCGGTAGCGCGTGCCTTCGCCGAAGTTCAGCAGGCAGTTGGTGGTGCCGCGGTAGCCCATCTTGTGGTTCAGCCCGGCGAGCACCACGTCGTTGTGCTCGCCCTGCGCGCCGCCGGCGGTACCGGGCAGGTACTTGGGCACGATGAACAGCGAGATGCCGCGCGTGCCGGGCAGCAGCCGGCCGTGTTCGTCGGGAATCTTCGCGAGCACGAGGTGGACGATGTTCTCCGTCAACTCGTGTTCGCCGCCCGAGATCCACATCTTGTTGCCGGTCAGCCGGTAGCGCGGGCCGAGCGGCGAGTCGCACTCGAAATCCGCGCGCGTCGCGATGTCGGACAGCGACGACCCGGCTTGCGGCTCGGACAGGCACATGGTGCCGAAGTAGCGCCCTTCCAGCTCCGGGCGCGCAAACGCGTCGATCTGCGCGGGGGTGCCATGCGCGACGAGCAGGTTCGCGTTGGCGACGGTCAGGAACGGATAGGCGGCGGTCGCGATGTTCGCGGCCTGGAAGAACAGGAACGACGCGGCTTCGACCAGCTTCGGCAAGCGCATGCCGCCGAGCGCTTCGTCGTGGCCCGCGGCGATCAGCCCGGCGTCCGCGAAGGCGCGCACGGCCGGTTCGACGTCGGGGATCAGCGTCACGCGCTCGCCGTCGAAATGCGGTTCCTCGCGATCGCCTCGTGCCGCATGCGGCGCGAACAGGTCTTCGGCAATCCGCTCGCTGGTATCGAGCACCGCGTCGAAGGTCTCGTGACTGTGCTCCGCGTAGCGCGGCAGCGCGACGAGCGCCTCCGCATCGAGCCAGTCGTACAACAGGAACGCGAGATCGCGTCGCGACATCAACAAGCTCATCGTGCTGCCTCCCGGGGGCCGGCTTCGTCAGCCGAATGAAGGGTTCCGTGATTGCGAATGCTGGCAGGAATTTAGCACGGTCGTTCGCAAACAACAACGACGGATGCGCTAGTCCGCGTACCCCGGATTGCGCCGATCGAGCCGGCGCAGCAGCCCGGGCCAGACGAGCGCGCCGGCCCCCATGCCGCGCGTCACCGCGGCGATCTGCTGCTTGATGCCGTCGAGAATCGGCTGTGCGATCGGCAACAGCGCGGTGCCGCCGGCCTGCGCGCGCACCTGGATCATGCAGGCCGCTTCGAAGAAGTACATCGCGACGAACGCGTCTGCCGGCGTCGCCCCGACGGTCAGCAGGCCGTGGTTGCGCAGCATCAGGTTCGTGTGGGCGCCGAGGTCGCGCACGAGGCGCGCCTTTTCGCCTTCGTTGAGCGCAATGCCCTCGTAGTCGTGATAGCCGAGCGACGCCAGCACGCCGAGCGACTGCTGCGACAGCGGCAGCAACCCGCCCGCCTGCGCCGACACGGCGACGCCGTTGATCGAATGCGTATGCATCACGCACAGCGCGTCGTCGCGGGCCGCGTGCACCGCGCTGTGGATGGTGAAGCCGGCCGGGTTGATCTCGTACGGCGATTCGGACACCTTGCGTCCTTCGAGATCCACCTTCACCAGCGACGATGCCGTGATCTCGTCGAACATCATGCCGTACGGGTTGATCAGGAAATGATGCTCCGGGCCGGGGATGCGCGCGGAAATATGGGTGAACACGAGATCGTCCCAGCCGAACAGCGCGGTGAGGCGGTAAGCCGCCGCCAGGTTGACTCGCGCGTCCCATTCGGTGGGGGAAACCGCCTGCTTCACGCTGACATCGGACGAGGCCATGTCGACACTCCTTGTTCAAGGATGGAGCGTACCGGGCCGCACGATACGGCCCGGCCTGGGGACTGCATCACCCCGCGCGGGGCTTCGCGAGCTGATCGGCAACCGGCAGGCTGCGGATGCGCGTGCCGGTCGCCGCGAAGATCGCATTGGTCAGCGCGGGCGCGACGGGCGGCAGGCCCGGCTCGCCCACGCCGCCGAGCGGTGTCGCGAAATCGTCGGGCGCGACGAGATGCACGCGGATTTCACGCGGCGCCTCGTTCATTCTCAGCACCTGGAACCCGTTGAAGTTGCTCTGCTCCGGATGGCCGTCCTTGAACGTGATCTCGCCGTGCAGCGCGATGCCGAGCCCCATCACCACCGCTCCCTCGAGCTGCGAGCGTACGCGCTCCGGATTGACCTGCGGCCCGCAGTCGATCGCGATGTCGACCCGCGGCACCGTGATCTTGCCGTCGGCATCGACCTGCACCTCGCACACCGCCGCCGTATACGACACGAAGCTGCGATGCGCGGCGATCCCGAGCCCGTGCCCCTTCGGCAGCTTGCGCCCCCAGCCCGCCTCGCGCGCGACCGTCTCGACCACGCGCCGCAGCCGCCCGGTGTCGACCGGATACAGCGCCGGATCCTCGCCGTAGTTCACGTTCTTCACCGTGATGTGCGGCTCGAAACGCCGCGCGGGCCCGATCAGCTCGAGCAGGAAATCCTTCGGGTCGCGGCCGGCCGCGTGCGCCAGCTCCGACACGAAACTCTGGATTCCGAACGCATGCGGGATGTTGTAGACCGAGCGGAACCAGCCGATCCGCGTGTGCGCCTGCGCGGCCGGGTTCTCGATCCGCACGTTCGGGATCGCGAACGGCAGGTCCGCGATCCCCTGCGCGAGCTCGCCCGGCTGCTCGTGCACGATGCCGGCCCTGAAGGTCGACTGGATCGACGGCGCAACCGTGCGATGCCGCCACGCGACCACTTTCCCCGACGCATCGATCCCGCCGTCGAACGCTTCGAGCGACACGGCATGGAAGTAGTCGTGCGCGAGGTCGTCCTCGCGCGTGAACGTCAGCTTGACGGGCGCGCCGACCGCCTTCGACAGCAGCGCCGCCTCCACCACGTAGTCGGGCTTCGACTTGCGGCCGAAACCGCCGCCGAGCAGCGTCACGTTGACCGTCACGCGCTCGCCCGGCAACCCGAGCGCCTTCGCGACCTCGTCGCGCGTGGTCTGCGGCGCCTGCGTGCAGGTCCACACTTCGCATCGGCCGTCCGCCACGCGCGCGACGGCCGCGGGCGGCTCCATCGTCGCGTGCGCGAGATGCGGGATGTAGTAGGTCGCACGCACGCGTTTCGCCGCGCCGGCCAGCGCCGCCGCCGCGTCGCCGTCGTTGCGGATCACGTCGCCCGGTTGCGCGGCAGCCGCTTCGAGCGTCTTCCGATACGCGGCCGAGTCATAGTTCGCATTGGGCCCGTGCTTCCAGTCGATCTTCAGTTGCGCGCGCGCCTGGATCGCCGTCCACGTGTCGCGCGCGACGACGGCCACGCCGCCGAGCGGCTGGAAGCCGGACGGTAGCGGCGTCGGCGTGAGCGGCACGGCCTTGACGACGCCCGGCAGCTTCTCCGCCGCCGACGCGTCGAACGACGCCACCGTGTCCCCGTAGGCCGGCGGGCGCGCGACGACCGCGTACAGCATGCCGTCGAGCCGCGTGTCGATCCCGTAGTGCGCGCGGCCGGCGACGATGTCGCGTCCGTCGATCAACGCCGTTTGGCCCTTGCCGATATAGCGGAATTCGGCTGGCGCTTTCAGCGGTACGGTTGCCGGATCGGGTGCCGGCAACGCGGCCGCTTTCGCCGCCAGTTCGCCGAAGCCGAGCTTGCGTCCGCTCTTCGTGTCGACGACCTCATGCACGGTCGCCTTGACCTGCCGCGCGTCGACGCCCCACGCCGCGGCGGCAGCCTGTTCGAGCATCGTGCGCGCCGCCGCGCCCGCGCGGCGCAACGCGGCGAAGCTCTGGCGCAGGCTGCGCGACCCGTCTGTATTCTGGTTGCCGTAGCGCGGCTCGTCGCCGACGGCCTGTGCGACCTTCACGCGCGCCCAGTCCGCGCCCAGCTCGTCCGCCACCACGAGCGCGACGCTCGTGCGCACACCCTGCCCCATCTCGGAGCGGATGCAGGTCACGGTGACCGTGCCATCGGGTGCGATCGCGACGAACAGGTGCGGATCGTCTCGCAACCCGTGCGGCATTCCCGCGCCGCCATATCGCGGATCGGCACTGACGGGCGGCTGGCTCGGCACGGCCGCGCGCACGAGCGACGGCACGCCGAACGCGAGCAGCAACCCGCCGGACGCGAAGCCGAGCAGCAGCGCGCGACGGCTTTCGTTATGGACGGAGAGTTCGGGCGCGCTCATGCGGCACCTCCGCGGCGCACGGCCAGGCGGATCGCCGCGCGTATGCGCGTGTAGGTGCCGCAGCGGCAGATGTTGCCGGACATCGCATCGTCGATGTCGGCGTCGGTCGGATGGGGATTCGTCTTCAGCAACGACGCGGCCTGCATGATCTGCCCGGACTGGCAGTAGCCGCACTGCGCGACGTTCAGTTCCTGCCACGCCTGCTGCAGCGGATGGGTCAGATCGGTCGACAAGCCCTCGATCGTCGTCACGCGCTTGCCGGAAGCGGCCGCGACCGGGGTGATGCACGACCGGATCGCGACGCCGTCGACGTGCACGGTGCACGCGCCGCACAGTGCCATCCCGCAGCCGAACTTGGTGCCGGTGTGGCCGAGAACATCGCGCAGATACCAGAGCAACGGCATGTCGGGATTGCCGTCGAAGTGTTGCTCGCTACCGTTGACGGTCAGCGTGATCATCGTTCACCTCCTGGTTGCGATGCCCGCTTCGGGCAGGCATCGGGTGGGGATTCGAACGGCGCGGCGCACATTCCGAACAACCAGGCAGGGCGCCGTGTCGTGGGCCGCGTTGCCTGCAGGCACGGCCCGGCAGATGCTGCAAACGATGCTGCGGCCCGGTTGCCTGCGCAACATGGCAACGGATTCCCGGCCGCTCGCTCGTCTGCATGGATCGCCGATCCGCATTATCGAACCATTTCGGATTTGCCGTCGGATCGGGGGGATTCGGGCGTTTCAGGTAATCGGAGCGGGAAATTTGCCCGGAGATGGCGTGCCGCGACCGGTCACGCTTGCCGGAAAGGTGGGCGGGTGATTCAGGTTTCGATGTTTCGATGCACGGCCGCAGGTGGTTCGCTCTCGTTCTTGCACGGCGACTGTCCACGTTCGCCGGGCGCTTCGGTGCCGCGGTAGCAAAGCCGGATGACCAGACCCGCCCTGTGCAATCAGCGGGCCGAGAAACCGGAAATGATCGAGCACGCAAACGCAAACGTCCGGCCGGCCTCCCGGCCGGACCGGATCATCCCGCGATTGCAACGAGCGGTTCGGACGCTAGCGCGCCACGATGCTCACCGCGACCTCAACGCCTGCAACCCCAGCGTGAGCGCGTTGAACGGCATTTCCGCCGCCCCCATCGAAAAGCTCGTCGCCTTCGTGGGTACGCCCGAATTCCGCATCAGCGCATGAACGATCCGCTCGCTCGCATGACCGTCGCCGTACGGATTGCTCGCGCGCGCCATCTCCCCGTAAGCGCTCTCGCTGTCGAACAGCCGCGACGCTTCCCACACGATCCGCTCCTGATCGGTACCGACGAGCCGCGCGGTACCGGCCTGGATCGCCTCGGGCCGCTCCGTTGTCTCGCGCGTGACGAGCACCGGCTTGCCCAACGCGGGCCCTTCTTCCTGAATGCCGCCCGAATCGGTGATGATGAAATGCGCACGCGACATCAGGAATACGAACGACAGGTATTCCTGCGGCTCGATCAGGTAGATGTTCGGCAGGTTTCCGAGCCGGGCGCGCGCCGGCTCCCGCACGTTCGGATTCATGTGCAGCGGATAGACGAACTGGGCGTCGGGATAGCGCTTTGCGAGCGCGCACAGCGCATCGCAGAAATTCTGGAACGGCTCGCCGAAACTTTCGCGTCGATGGCCCGTGATCAGCACCATGCGCCGCGACGGCTCGAGAAACGGAAACTGTCCCGCGACCTTCTCCGTCAGCGCCGCCGTGCAGTCCAGCATGCGCTTGACCTCGTGCAGCGCATCGATCACGGTATTGCCGGTCAGCACGACCGCCGCGCCCGGCACGCCCTCGCTGAGCAGGTTGTCGCGTGCCTGCCCGGTCGGCGCGAAATGCCACGACGACACCGCGTCGGTCACGCGGCGGTTCAACTCCTCCGGCCACGGCGACCAGATGTCGCCGCTGCGCAAGCCGGCCTCCACATGCCCGACCGGCAAATAGCGGTAGAAAGCCGCCAGACTGACCGCGAGCGTGGTCGTCGTATCGCCGTGCACCAGCACGACGTCCGGGCGCAACTCGTCGAAGACGACGCCGATTGCCTGCAGAATGCCGGTCGTCACGTCAGTCAGCGTCTGGCTTTGCCGCATCACGTTGAGATCGTAGTCGGGCTTGATGTCGAACAGCGTCAGCACCTGATCGAGCATTTCGCGGTGCTGCGCGGTCACGCATACCCTGGCGTCGACACCCGCTTGTGCTTTCAATGCACGCACCAGCGGTGCCATCTTGATGGCCTCCGGCCGAGTCCCGAACACAAGCAAAATCTTTTTCATCGTTATCCTCGTTGACCCATATCGCGCTGAATGACCCTGCTCGTGGCGCGAAGCATGTATTCAGACGGCACCTTCCGTACTCGCACGCGATCGACACGCTGCAGTGTCGCGGAGCGAGCGCGCCGCCCTGTCCACGTGGTCTGCGCCACGCGAATCGTCGTACTACCGGCGTCTCGTTGCACTTGATCAGTCACGTCATGAGTCGTTCCTCGCTTGGCCAGGCGTCACGTCCGTTCGTCACGTCCCCCTCCACTACAGCAATATTCAAACCAGTCGCACTGCGGCCGTGTCCGGTTCACACCGCATGCACCGTGCACACGCGGTGCACGATGAAATGTTTCACAACTGCTACGCGTGTCGCATCGCCGGTCAAGCGCGATACAGGCAAAAATCCGGGCAGTTTCATGGCCCCTTCAACGGCGTCGTCCGACGAATCGCGGACGCGTGTCGCGCATTCGTTTCGCATCGGATCTCGCGGATCTGTCGAAGCGCGTTGCGTTTACTCGATCCGCCACTTTTGTCTGTGCAGCGGGCGGCGCAATCGGCCGCTCGGCCGCGATCCCGCACGAGGGATTTACCTGACATGCAACGTCGTTCACGTCGCACGAATCGATGCATGCGAAATGTTGCGAATGTGTAACGCTGATCCGAAACGGGGCGGATACATCGACGCGCGGCCAATGCAGCGCATGCGCCTGCATGAATCGCATCGGCACCCCGGCCGATGCGCACACAACGAACGACACCGCGCGCATCACCGCGCAAAGTCACGCTGCCGGCGCGGCACACGTTCGACAGACGATTCGATGGACCCATCGAACGTGCGGGCTGCAATCCCGGTCGCGCACGGGCAATCGGCCTGCACGCGGGCTGATTCTTCGATGAATCAAAATCCGCCGCCGCCGTCCGCGCCACGCCCCCGGCCTCCGCCCCTGCTCCTTGCTGCGCGCGGCGTCGCGGCCGATGGCTCACGCCTTGCTTAATGACAGTCAGGTGTACCTCGAAGCACGCGCCGGACAGCGGACGAACGGGGACGCCCAAGCAACGAAGCCGGGAGGAAACGCGACGCGTCCGCCGGGAGCGAAAAACAAGCGCTCCTGCGCACCGCGCGTGCCGACGTGTCCTGTTGCAATACGCGATCCGCGGGCCTGGTTCAGGCTCCGATGCACGGAACTGCCTCGTGGACGCATATCCCGGTACGAGCCTCGGGTTCACCCGCATCACCGTGAACCGAGCCGCAACGTCGACACGCTCGCCAGGCGCGACGCGGCCAACGCCGCACCCGGCGACGATTGCACAGGACCCCGCGCAGGAGCCCAAGACATGAAACGGCCCGCGCTTTCCCCGACCGCACGCTCGCGCGTCGCGGCCACCATCGCGCTGTGCCGCCTGTGGCACGTCGCCTGCTGTCTCGCCGCGTGCGGCTTCGCACTGCACGCGAGCGCCGCCGAGCTCCGGCTCGAAGGGCTGTACCAGCGCACCGACGGTGCGATCACCGTGCGCCTGAACGGCGTCGGCATCGATCCGTATTTCGCGGCAAAAGCGCTGCTCGCCGCGTCCGACGCGCAACTCGACGCCCGTCAGGCCGCACTCGCGTGGATCGCATGGTTGCTGCCGCGCCAGCGCCCGGATGGCGGCTTCGATCGCTACTGCGTGAAGGACGGCCGCTACCGCTCATGTGCCGAAGCGGAAACCGACGACGCGATGACGGCGACCTGGATCGAATTGCTCGCCCGCTTCGCGCCGCCCGGCGGCTTGCCCGCCGCGTGGGAACTCAGCCTGAACCGCGCCGCCATGCATCTGGAGACGCTGCTCGACAAGCCCTCCGGCGTGTATCAGATCTCGTCTTCACTGCACGTCGCGCTGCTGATGGACAACGTCGAGGTACACAGCGCGTTCCAGGCACTCGCGGCGTACTACGTCCGGCGCGCCGACTACACGCATGCGGGCCCGTGGAGCCTGCGCGCCGACCAGCTTGCCTCCGCGATCCTGAAGGTGTTCTGGCGCGGCACGGCATCCGGTTTTCGCGCCAGCACGCAGCAGGTCAGCGATGCGAGTTTTTACCCGGCGAAGATCGCGCAGATCCTCCCGCTCCTTTCCGGTATTCAGGTTCCCGAACAATCCGGCGAGGCGATCTATGCACGGTGGATCCGGAAGTACGGCAGGAGCTGGCCGCAACTTGCCAACACCGACTACCCGTGGAGCCTGATCGCGCTGGTCGCGGTCAAGATGAACGATTGGAGCACGGTTGCCTGCTGGCAAGCGCGATCGGGGCCATACCGGCACGGCGCGCACTGGAACGTATTGGAAGAGTCGCTTTATCTGGCATTCGAAAGCCGGATGGCCGATCCCGTCATCCCCGCTCGATGCGGGCTCACGACGGCGGCGGCAACGGCAACCGCATCGCGCTGACGCAACGGCGTGTGCGGTCCATGATGACTAAACGGGAAGGAGGCGTGTCATGTGTGGCATCGTCGGCGCAGTCGCGCAACGGGACATCGTCCCGATTCTGATTGAAGGTTTGCGTCGCCTCGAATATCGCGGCTACGATTCATGCGGCGTGGCAACGGTCGTCGACGGCCAGGCGCGCCGCGAGCGCAGCGTGTCGCGCGTCGCCGATCTCGACGCGCACGTGCGCACCGCCGGCCTGACCGGCAGCACCGGCATCGCGCACACGCGCTGGGCGACGCACGGTGCGCCGGCCACCTGCAACGCGCATCCGATCTTCTCGCGCGACGAAATCGCGCTCGTGCACAACGGCATCATCGAGAACCACGAAACGTTGCGCAAGCAACTTTCCGACGCGCACTACGAATTCGACGGCCAGACCGACACCGAGGTCGTCGCACACCTGATCCACAGCAAGTATCGCGGCGACCTGCTCGCCGCCGTGCGCGCGGCAACGTCGCAACTTCACGGTGCGTACGCGATTGCGGTATTCAGCAAGCACGAGCCGCAGCGGCTGATCGGCGCACGGGTCGGCTCGCCGCTCGTCGTCGGCGTGACGGATGGCGAATGCTTTCTTGCGTCCGACGCGCTCGCGCTCGCCGGCATCACCGACCGCTTCATCTTTCTCGAGGAAGGCGACATCGTCGAGTTGACGCCGGGCGGCGTGCGCGTACTCGATCGCGGTGGCGCGCCGGTCGAGCGCGCGGTACAGACCATTTCGTCCGCGCAGGCCGCGGTCGAGCTCGGGCCGTACCGGCATTTCATGCAGAAAGAGATATTCGAGCAACCGCAGGCCGTGGCCGCGACCATCCCGGATGCCGGGCTGTTCGATCCGGCCGTATTCGGCCCCGACGCCGCGCGCGCGTTCGAGCAGATCGACAACGTGCTGATTCTCGCGTGCGGCACGAGCCACTATTCCGGCCTGACCGCGCGCCGCTGGCTCGAAACGATCGCGCGCGTGCCCGCCCAGGTCGAGATCGCGAGTGAATACCGTTACAGCGACGCGCTCGCAACGCCGAATACGCTGGTGGTGAGCGTGTCGCAATCCGGCGAGACCGCCGACACGCTCGCCGCGCTGAAGTATGCGCAGGCGCTCGGCCATATCGATACGCTGGCGATCTGCAACGTGCCGACCAGCGCGATGATGCGTCAGGCAGGTCTGCGCTTCCTGACGCGGGCCGGCCCGGAAATCGGCGTCGCGTCGACCAAGGCGTTCACGACGCAGCTCGTCGCGCTGTTCATTCTCGCCGTCACGCTCGGGCGGCTGCGCGGCTACGTCGACGACGCACAGCTCGCGCGCTACACGATGCAATTGCGGCGGCTGCCCGGCGCGCTCGAGGACGTACTTGGGCTCGAGCCGCAGATCGAGCGCTGGGCGGGGGAATTCTCGCAGCATGAAAATGCGCTGTTCCTCGGACGCGGGCTGCACTACCCGATCGCGCTCGAAGGTGCGTTGAAGCTGAAGGAGATTTCGTACATCCATGCGGAGGCGTATCCCGCGGGTGAGCTCAAGCACGGGCCGCTCGCGCTCGTGACGCACACGATGCCCGTCGCGACGATCGCGCCGAACGATGCGCTGCTCGAGAAGCTGAAGTCGAACATGCAGGAAGTGCGGGCGCGCGGCGGGCAGCTCTACGTGTTCGCCGACGCCGATACGCGGATCGACAACAGCGAAGGCGTGTCGGTGCTGCGGATGCCGGATTATTACGGGTTGTTGTCGCCGATCCTGCACGTCGTGCCGCTGCAGTTGCTCGCGTATCACGCGGCGTGTCTGCGTGGGGCGGATATCGACAAGCCGAGGAATCTGGCGAAATCGGTTACGGTGGAGTGAGGGGGGGTACCGCGGGCGGACTGGTGAAGGTCTTCAAGTGCTGAGACTGGCCCGCCCTACACGACTCGAACGTGTGACCTACGGCTTAGAAGGCCGTTGCTCTATCCAGCTGAGCTAAGGGCGGTCGGGGAGAAAAGACACGGCCTGCACGAGCCGCATCTGACGCAAGACTTCGAGCACCGGCAAACCACAAACCAGACTCGAAGCCCCGAAACAAAACGGGCCCGGCATGAAGCCGAGCCCGAAATTATACCCGATCATCGCGTCACATCATGCGAGACCGGTCAACGCAGCCTCAGACCGGCTGCGGATGCATCATGAACCAGCCGAGGCAGAACACGCCGGCGATCACGCAATACACGCCGAACGAAGCCAGCCGGCCACGCCCTTCGAAATAGCGCATCAGGAACCGCACGCTCAGGTACGCGGCGATCGCCGTCAGCACGCCGCCGAGCAGCGCATCGGCGAGCTGGTCGCGCGCATGGAACAGCTTCGGCAGTTCGAGCACGCCCGCCGCGAAGATGATCGGCGTACCGAGCAGGAACGAAAATTCCGCGGCCTTCTCCGCCGTCAGGCCCGCCGCATTGCCGGCGATCATCGTCAGCCCGCTGCGCGAGAAACCCGGAATCAGCGCGCCGATCTGTGCGAGACCGACGAAAAACGCCTGCTTGAACGTCATCTTTTCGGGTGCCTGATGCGCGCGGCTACGCTGGATGCGATCGCCGAGCCACAGCAGCACGCCGTTCACGATCAGCGCGATCGCGACGATCCGCAGGTCGTGGAACACGCGTTCGATGCGCTTCTCGAGGAGCAGCCCGACGATGCCGGTCGGGATCGTACCGATGATGAGCGCCCACATCAGGTGACCGTCGTCGTTCTTGCGGCCGCCGAGCTGCGCGAAGAAGCCGCCGATCAGCGCGATCCAGCGCGCGCGGAAGTACCACAGCAGCGCCAGCGCGGTGCCGAGGTGCAGCGCAACGAGGAACGGCAGCAGTTGCGGTGCGTGCTTGTCGATGTGCATGCCGAACAGCGCCGGCACGAGCAGCGTATGGCCGAGGCTGCTGACGGGAAAGAGTTCGGTGACGCCCTGCAGGACGCTCAGGAATACCAGAAACCAGAGACTCACGCGTCGGTCCTTTTAATGAAGATTGAGCGGGAAGAGAAGCGGACGACGCGATGCGCGTCCGAAAAAACGCGCCCCGATTATGCCGAGCCCGGATTACTGCGCCAAGGCATTTGGCGGGATATTGCGGCAATGCACACAAACGCTTGCAACTTGTAAGCGCCCGGAAAGCAAAAAGCCCGCCATTTGCATGGCGGGCCTTTCGATTTCGGCAGGAATTGCCGTCAGCGGCCGAGCTGATAGAAAAATAATACCGTGCTGCCCGTGAACATGCCGAACAGTGCGAGTCCCATTGCCATTGCCAGATCCATGGCCCCCTCCACGAAGTGTCATGACCCGGCAACCTCACCGGTTTAGAGGCATTATCCCGACCGTTGACGGTCTTAAAAACTCGCGATTTCCCGAGAAGGGTTTTCCCCAAGCCGCCACGGCCCGATAATGGAGCACGCCGTTCCCGTTCACCCGCCCAACCCGATTCGCCATGCCGACCTTCCAGCAACACGACATTCACGAACTTCACGCCGGCCCGTCGCTCGTCCGGGTCGCTCCGCAATTCGGCGGCCGCCTGCTGTCATGGGATGTCGACGGCGAACCGGTCATCTTCTGGCCGGAAACGGCCGACTGGAGCAACCTCGCGCGCGTGCGCGGCGGCAACCCGCTGCTGTTCCCGTTCCTCGGCCGTCACCGCGTCGACGGCGAGCTCGGCCGCTGGCGCGACGCCGCCGGCGTGGTACGCGACCTGCCGATGCACGGCTTCGCGCGCGACCTGCCGTTCGCCGCGCAACCGTCGGCCGACGGCGCCGCGTTGTCGATGACGCTCGACGCGACCGACGCACTGCGCGCGAGCTACCCGTTCGATTTCCGGTTCGAAACCACCTACCGGCTGGCCGACTCGCACACGCTCGAAGTCGCGCTGACGACGACCAATCGCGGCGACACGCCGCTGCCCTACTACGCCGGTCACCATTTCTATTTCGCGCTGCCGCACGGCGAACGCGCGGAAACCACGCTCGAACTGCCGCCCACGCATCGCTGCGCGCAGCAGCCGGACGGTTCGATCAGCCCGCCCGAGCCGGGCGAAGCGCGCTATCGCCTCGACAACCAAGGGATTCTCGACCGCTTCCACTGCCTCGACGGCGTGCCGGCCACGCCGGTGCGCATCGTGATGCCGGGCCGGCGCCGCACGATCGAGATCGCGCTCGACGTGCCGGGCTCGATCCCGTGGTACGCGGTCACGACCTGGACCGAAAAGCCGGATTCCGACTTCTATTGCGTCGAACCGTGGCTCGGCCTGCCGGATGCGATCCACAACGGCCTCGGGCTGCGCATGCTCGCGCCGGGCGCGACCGAAACGGCCACGCTGCGGATTCGCGTCCTCCCGCTCGCCGGCTGAAACGTGGGCCGAGACGCCGGCCACGCGGGCTGAGACGCCGGCCGAACCGGCGTCCGACGCCCCGGCAACGGCACAAACTGCGGTGCGCGGGTCGAACCCGTTAAAATCGGACGTTTTGTATTGCCTGCCGCGTCACGAGCGGCAGGGTCTTGCGAGGTTCAATGTTCGGAACAACAACGAAGCGACTCTTCGCAGCCGCCTGCGCCGCCCTGCTCGTCGCGTGCGGCTCCGCGCCCGTCGGCCCCGGGTTCTATCGCGTCGAACGCGGCGATACGCTCTACAAGATCGCGCGCGACAACCGCACGTCGGTATCGAACATCGTGCGCTGGAACCAGATGACGAACCCCGATGCGATCGAAGTCGGCCAGGTGCTGCGCGTCGCGCCGCCGCCCGGCACGACCACCGCATCGACGCCGTCGACCACCGGCACAGGCAGTGCCGGCCGGGCCCGCCCCGTGCCTTCCGCACCGGTTGAATCGGCCGTCAAGCCGGCCACGAGCATCGCGCTGATCTGGCCTGCGGCCGGCAACGTGGTCCGCACGTTCGACGGCTCGAAATCGAAGGGGATCGACATCGCGAATTCGCCGGGTACACCGGTGGTCGCGGCCGCGCCGGGTGTGGTGGTCTACGCGGGTAACGGGCTGCGCGGCTACGGCAACCTGATCATCCTCAAGCACAACGCCGACTACCTGACCGCCTACGCGCACAACCGTGCGCTACTGGTGAAGGAAGGCCAGTCGGTCACGCAGGGGCAATCGATCGCCGAGATGGGCAACAGCGACAGCGATCGCGTCGCGCTGCATTTCGAATTGCGCTACGGCGGCCGGTCGATCGACCCGTCACGCTACCTGCCGGCGCGTTGAGCGCCCGACGGACGACACGCGACGCCGGCACGCATCGCGTGCCGTCGCGGTGAAAATCGGGAAAGGTGATGTCAGCGCTTGCGCAGACGTCCGGTGAAACGGCCGGACAACGGATCGACGCGACAAGCGAACGCTACCAGCACGCCGATTCCGATCAGGCTGAACCCCGCAGCTATCAGAAGCAAATCCATGGTCACACACTGATTTTTAAGTGATCTTATGCGTCATTGCGGAATCGTGCACTGAGCCGCAGCAATTGGACGAGTGCGAGGATTCCCTACCCTCAGGCGTCATTGTGGATTCCCCTGCGTGAAACCCTGATGTAAGCCGTTCGCCTGACACCACGCCGCCACCCAGGAGACACTGCGATGCTGCCCGCCACCGACCGCTACGACGACCTGCTCTCCCGCTTCGCGTGGGACGTTCCGGCCCGCTACAACATCGGCGTGGACGTCTGCGACAAATGGGCGGACGGCAGCAGACGCCTCGCGCTGATCCACGAAACGGCGCAAGGCGACGTGTCCCGCATCACATTCGACGACCTGAGGAATGCCTCTAACCGGCTCGCGAACAGCTTCGTGCGCGCCGGCCTGCGGCGCGGCGACCGCATCGGCATCTTTCTCGCGCAGGGCCCCGACACGGCCATCGCGCACCTCGCCGCGTACAAGCTCGGCGCCATCGCGGTGCCGCTCTTCACGTTGTTCGGCGTCGATGCGCTCGAATACCGGCTCGCGAACAGTGAGGCGGCCGCGCTCGTTACCGATGCGGCCGGCTACGCGAAAATCGCATCGCTACGCGCGCAACTGCCGGCACTGCACACCATCTACTGCATCGGCGACGATGCGCCCGACGCTCCCGGCGTGCTGCGCTACGACACGGCGCTCGCCGCCGAGTCGTCCGACTTCGTGCCGGCCGATACGGCCGCCGACGATCCGGCGCTCATCATCTATACGTCCGGCACGACGGGCAAGCCGAAAGGCGCGCTGCACGCGCATCGCGTGCTACTTGGCCACCTGCCGGGCGTCGAGATGTCGCAGCAGTGCTTCCCGCGCGACGCGCGCCTGTTCTGGACACCCGCCGACTGGGCATGGATCGGCGGCCTGCTCGACGTGCTGCTTCCGTCGTGGCATCACGGCGTGCCCGTGCTCGCCCGCCGCTTCGAGAAATTCGACGGCGACGCCGCGTTCGCGCTGATGGCCCGGCACGGCGTCACCCACGCGTTCCTGCCGCCCACCGCGCTGAAGCTGATGCGCACCGTCCCGGCACCGCGCGAACGCTACGCGCTGTCGCTGAAATCGGTCGCGAGCGGCGGGGAGACGCTCGGCACCGAACTGACGGCCTGGGGACGCGACGCGCTCGGCGTGACGATCAACGAGTTCTACGGGCAAACCGAGTGCAACATGGTGCTGTCGTCGTGCGCGGCGCTGTTCGATGCGCAGCCCGGCGCAATCGGCAAGGCGGTGCCCGGCCATGCGGTCGCGATCGTCGACGCGGACGGCACGCCGCTGCCGCCCGGCGTCGAAGGGCGCATCGCGGTGCGCCGCCCCGATCCGGTGATGTTCCTCGAGTACTGGCGCAACGCCGACGCGACCCGCGACAAGTTCGCGGGCGACTACCTGGTCACCGGCGATACAGGCATGATCGACGCCGACGGTTTCGTCCGCTTCGTCGGCCGCGACGACGACGTGATCACGAGCGCCGGCTACCGGATCGGCCCGGGCCCGATCGAGGACTGCCTGCTCACGCATCCGGCGGTGCGGATGGCGGCCGTCGTCGGCGTGCCCGACGCGACGCGTACCGAGATCGTCAAGGCGTTCGTCGTGCTGAATCCCGGTCACGCCGGCGACGATGCGCTCGTTCAGGCACTGCAGGCGCACGTGCGCACGCGCCTCGCCGCCCACGAGTATCCGCGCGCGATCGCGTTCGTCGACAGCCTGCCGATGACCGCGACGGGCAAGATCGTGCGCCGCGCGCTGCGCGACGCGTAAGCGGGCCGCCACCCGCGCCGCCCGCCCGGCCGGATGGTTTATAGTGGCGCCACCACGCAGTCTTTCCAAGAAAACGATGTCCTCTGATCACCACGCCGCCGCGGGCGCGTCGCACAGCCCGCTCTACGCCAAACTCCTCGGCGAAACCGCCAAGATCGACTGGTGCGATCTCGAACGCTTCTTCGCGCAGGGCAAGCTGCTGTCCGTTGCGCGCGACCTCGATCTCGTCAGCGTCGCGGAAGCGGTTGCCGACGACGACGCCGAACAGGTCACGCGCTGGCTGTCCGCGGGTCTCGTCGCGCGCATGCCGGCCGAAACCGCCGCCGATTACGCGGCGCGCAACCCGGAGCTGTGGGCAGTCGTCGTCTCGCCGTGGGTGTGCGTGCAGGAACGCGCCTGACGCGTCCGCCATGTCCGAATCCGCGTTACCGCACGGGGCCGGCACGGGCTCGGCCACCGTCACGCACCGGCGCGTCCTCGCGCTCGCGTTTCCGATCGTCCTGGCGAACCTGACCCAGCCGATCCTCGGCGCCGTCGACACGGCCGTCGCCGGCCACCTCGACGGCGCGCAGTATCTCGGCGGCGTCGCGCTCGGCGGGCTGTTCTTCAATTTCGTGTTCTGGGGATTCGGTTTCCTGCGAATGGGGACGACCGGTCTCGTCGCGCAGGCGCACGGTGCCGGCGACGCCGCCGGGATCCGCCTGAACGTGCTGCGCGCGTTGATCGTCGCGTTCGCGCTCGGCGCCGCGGTGCTGGCGCTGCAGGTGCCGCTGCTGTCGTTTGCGCTGTCGGCGCTCGGCGGCAGCGATGCCGTCCGCGCGACTGCGCTGTCCTACAGCCACGCGCGGATCTGGAGCGCACCGTTCGCGCTCGCGAACTACGTCGTGCTCGGCTACCTGCTCGGGGTGCAGCGCGTGCGGCTCGCGCTCGTCGCGCAGGTGTTCATCAATGCGGTCAACATCGGCGCCGTCCTGCTCTACGTGTATGGCTTCGGCTGGGGCATTGCCGGCATCGGCGCCGCGACGGCCACGGCAGACGCATGCGGCTTCGCGCTCGGCGCATGGATGCTGTGGCGGCTACGGCCGCGCGGCCTTGCGCCGATCGCGGTACGTGCACTCGCCGACCGCGTCGCACTCAAGCGGCTGATCGCGCTCAATCGCGACATCTTCCTGCGCACGCTGTGCCTGCTCGGCGCATTCGGCTGGTTCGCGCACCTCGGTGCGAAACAGGGCGATGCGACGCTCGCGGCAAACGCGCTGCTGCTGAATTTCCAGACGTTCATGGCGTACGGCCTCGACGGCTTCGCGCATGCGGCCGAGGCACTCGTCGGCGCGGCGGCCGGCGCACGCGACCGCGGTGCCTTCCGGCAAGCCGTGCGCGTCACCCTGCTCTGGTCGGCGCTCGGCGCGCTGCTGTTCGCGCTGGTGTACTGGGCCGCCGGCGGCTGGATCGTCGCGCGCCTGACCGATCAGGCCGAGATCCGCGAGGTTGCGCTGCGCTACCTGCCGTGGGCCGCGATTTCACCGATCGTGTCGGTCTGGGGCTTCCTGCTCGACGGCGTCTTCATCGGTGCGACGCAGACACAATCGCTGATGCGCGCAATGGTCGCGTCGCTCTCGATCTTCGTTGTCGCCACACTCGCCGCCGTCGGCACCTTCGGCAACCACGGCCTCTGGTTCGCGCTGCTGCTGTTCATGGCCGCGCGCGGCGCGACGCTGGCGCGCTACCTGCCGGGGCTATTGCGGCGCATCGGCACCGATACACCCGCGGCCCGCGCCTGATGGCGCGCCGAATCGGCCCTAAGCGGGTCCGAGCGGCCTTAAACATCCGTTACTGCGCCGGTTTGGGCGGCGGCGCATCGAGCATCGTCGGCGGCGTCATGTCGGTCGGCACACCGTGATAGTCGGCCGGATCTTCCGGCGGATGGCCGCGACGGGCCTGATGAGGATCGCTGGTACAGGCAGCGAGAAAAGATGCAGCCAGCACGGCCAGCATGAAACGGGTCATCGGGTAAGGCTCCGGAAATCGGCGCGCCCATCGCACGCCGGGACCGCGCCGAGTCTAGCGGAAATCCTGCTTCGGAGTCGCGCCGCGCATGTCCTACTATGTACGCATGGCGCTGTGCCGTGGAAAGGAGGCTGCCATGTCGTCTGAGGAAATTGCCGGCCTGATCGGCCTGTTCATCGGCCTGATGGTGTTCGTCGCCCTGTCGTTCTTCGAGTCGCGCGAATACAAGCGCAGCCATGGCGGCGAAGGGATCATCCATCACTGGATGGCCGAACACCACCTGCTCGACTGGCGGCGCAAGCACTAAGCGCGCCGCTGCCGTCCGGCCCTCCCCCGGGCCGTTCCCGAACGTGCCGTCCCACGGCACGGCGGTGATCGCGTATCTCCGAAATTAACGGGGCCCGATTCACACACGTTGATCAAATGGACGAACGCCGTCGCGCGGCTCATGTCGCACGACGGCGTTCGCGTGCACGCGCCCGAACCAGCAGGCGGGCGCGACGCGGTTCAGACGGCTCAGCCCAGGAAGTGGCGGGCGTAGCGCGCGTTGATGTCGGACAGACGGAACAACGTCAGGAAATCCGCGCAGTTGAAGTCGGGATCCCAGGCCGGCGCACCGCAGATCTTCGCGCCGAGACGCAGGTAACCCTTGATCAGCGGCGGTGGCGCCACGACGGTGCCCGTCTGCAATTCGTCGACCGGCAGGGCCGTATGCGGGAACGCACGATACTCGGGCGCCGTCAGCGAACCTGCCGACAGCGACTGGTACAGGTTCGCCGCATAGTGACCGCCGTCGGCCATCGACACGCTCGCGCAGCCGAGCATCGTCTCATAGCCGTTCTGCATCATGTACGTGCCGAGACCACCCCACAGCGCCATGATGACGGCGCCGCTGCGGTAGTCGCTGTGCACGCACGAGCGGCCGACCTCGACCATCTTGCCGCGCAGGTGCGTGAGGCGCGACAGGTCGAATTCGCCTTCGGCGTACAGGCGGCCGACACGCGCCGCCTGGTGCGGCGGCAGCACGCGATACGTGCCGACGACCTTCAGGGTGTCGAGATCGCGAACCAGCAGGTGGTCGCAGTACGCATCGAACGGATCGACGTCGAGACCGGAGGGGCCGCTGACCTGCGCGCCCATCTCTTCGGCGAACACGCTGTAACGCAGGCGCTGGGCTTCGCGCAATTCGTCTTCCGTACGCGCCCACGCGGCGCGCAGGCGATACTCCGATGTGACGGTTTCAGCAGCGCGCGGCAGGAGGCGCCGCGACGTGTCGAGGGGCAGCGAGGCAAAAGGGAGCGTAGGCGTCGGCAGTTCTCGCATTAGGCTTTCCTGATCGTAAGGAATAGGACGACATGCCCGCCAATGTAGTAATCGGCCGTGACCGTTATGTGGCACGACCGTGTCCTTTCAATGACGTGTCGCCGAATTGACTTTAGCAGAAAGCTTGCGAAACCGTATGACGAAACCCTTCAAAGCGCTTCAGGCGGGCCTCACACCAGGTCGGGCGTCAATACTGCCCGCAGCACGGCCTGCCGGCTGCCGTCGCGCGTGCGGCTCGCGAGCCACACGATTCCGCCCTTCTTGACGCTCCAGCTGTCGTCGCCGCCGGCGATCAGTTGCGCGGCGACGCTGCCGAGCGTCGGCTGGTGGCCGACGATCACGACCGTCGGCGCGATGCCGTCCGGCCAGCCGGCCGCCGCCAGCACGTCGTCGACGCTGCCGCCCGGCGCGAGCGCCTCGACCGTCCGGTACTGGTCGGTCAGCGCCTCGACGGTCTGTACGGTGCGAGCCGCCGGGCTCGCGAGGATCACGGTGTTCGTCTCGAGCCGGCCACGCAGCCACTTGGCCATCGCCTGTGCGTCCTTGCGGCCGCGGACGGTCAACTGCCGCGCGAGATCGCTCGTCGCGTAGTCTTCGGCTTCGGCGTGGCGCCACAGGATCAGGTTCATCATGATGTTCTCCTTGCTTCGGCGAGCGGCCCCGCGCCCATGCGTGCGGGCCGGCCGATTACCGTGCGAATTGTCGCAAATTGCGGCTCGTTCGCCGCCGCGGCATTTACCCGCATATAGGGATTGACCGGATCAGCCATTCAAAGATAGAATCTTTGGCTCGTCGGAGCGTAGCGCAGCCTGGTAGCGCATCTGATTTGGGATCAGAGGGTCGAAGGTTCGAATCCTTTCGCTCCGACCAAAGGAATCAAGGGGTTAGCTGATGCTAACCCCTTTTTCTTTTGTCGCATCCAGCCGCATTGCTACTCCTTTGCTACCATCTAGAGCGATTTCCATAAGGAACCGCACCCGATGGCACGCCGTCCTGTCCCGATCCAGCACCGCCTTTTCATCGTCCGCGCCGACTGGCGGGAAATGAGCGCCTACCCCGAAGTAATCCGCGACGATCCCACCATGGGGGCTTGGGAACTGCTTCGGCGCAACAACCAGTACGCGCAGGACTATGCCGACTGGTATCACCGCATCAAGGATGTCCCCCCGGTCCCGTTTCCCAGAATGTCCCTCGATGGATACTTCTGCTATCCGGAACCCTTGCAAGGTATGACCTATGAACAATACCGGGCCAAGCATCCCGACAACCTTGTACTTCCCTTGCAGGACCACATCCGCGAGCGCTGGGGCATTACCTGCTTGATCGACCCGAAATTAACTGCCGCCCAAGTAGCAACCCAACATCCCAGCCGCGAGCAGCGAAACCGACTAGCGTGGCTGTTTGCCTGCACTGCGCCCGACATCCTCAATCCACCAACTCACTGGCCGGAAAAGAACTACCTTACTCACCGATCAGTGTCGATGCTGACATCCGGATTCTGTACCGGAACGGAGGTCATGGTTCGGTTCGACTTTACGGGAAAATTCGAGGTCCAGGTCGAATCGCTACGCCGACAGATCGGCGCCTTCTTCGAAGGCGGCACGCGAAGTGGCTCAGTTGTCGTCGGCCGGCGGGAATACGCCAATGCAGATACCACAGGACAGCAGCCAAATTCCGACGTCTTGAACATGGAAAACTTTCAGGCTTTCCTCGCGGTCAAGCCGGGCTGGAACAGCTCCCCATTGAAAACCAAATCCCTTCGCGACGTGATACGCATGGCTGACCTGATCGCTTCACTAGAAGCAGGCACGCTCGAAGATGAGATACGCGAGAAATATGACGATTTCCCGCCTGCCGAGATCAGCGACTTGGACCTATCGGTCGATCCCGACCGTGCCCCGATTGCTCTGTTCTACATTCAGGAACACCAGCGCGTTCGCAAAGACTTGCGCCGAGCGTTGCTCAGACATTTCGAATCGCGTCAGCTCGACCAAAAGGAGCTTAACCCCCGTGAGATCAACCGATTGCTTGACCATGCCTACCAGCTCGCCGCCGGTGACCACACGTCGGCCGCGAGACTGGCTCAAGTTCAGCATCGCCCTGCCAAGAAGAAGGATGAAGAGAAAAAATCCGAGTAGCGCAATGCATTTTCGCCTCTAGACCATTTCGCATTTTCGCGCCCACCTGATCTACCTAAATTACGCATGCCGATTCGGCGTAACTGGAGATCAGTATGATTGAGAAAAACACCACTGCTTCGCCGCTGCTCCGCAGCCTGCTGCACGAATTCCTCGACGACCGCGCGCTCGCCGAACTGCTCGACATCTCCGACAAAACGCCCGCGCAGTGGCGTCACCTCGGCAAGTTCACCAAGGAGTTGCCGTTCTACAAGTTCGGCCGCTGCGTGCGCTACCGCCGCGAAGACGTCGAGGCGTTCATCGAGAAGAGCCGCGTCGGCGGTATCAACATCGCGGAGAGCGAATGACTCCGCCCAAAAATGAACCCAAGAATCTCGCTGAAGTTTTGCGTACTGCGCTGCCCCCTGTTCAGAGTGGCGTCGTTTGCGTCATCGTGCGCGATGCGACCTTGATGTTGCACGCTCGTATGACCTTTCAGTCGCACATACTTTCGGCCGCGTCCATCGCTGATGTACCGATCGCACCAATAGAAACGCTGACTGCGCTGTACGGTTCGGGCTCGCACGACGCTGACATCGCAGAGGTTCTCGTACGTCACAACGCGGACGCGTCTCAACGGGTCGATAAGCTGAAGATCATCCGCCTCGACAACTGCAAAATTTTCAAGCCGTCGTCGAATGAAGGTGTGCATGTAACCCTCAAGAACTTGAAGGATTACGGCTGCGTCGCAGCAGAACAGAGCATTGTTGGCATGCCCCGCGACGAGATGATCGACGCGATCAATCGCCTGGACGCTGGTAGCCGGAAACAGAACGGGATCGTGTTGCTGACCTGAGACGTTTCTTGTAGCCATCTGGCAAGTGAGTTCTCTTTTATCCTAGAGGCAAGGAGAACTCGATGAAGAAGCGATTTACCGACGAGCAGATCATCCGGATCTTGCGCGAGGTCGAGAGCCGGGACGAGCCGGTGAAGGACCTGTGCAAGCGCCACAACATCTCGGAACAGACGTTCTATCGTTGGCGCAACAAGTTCGGCGGCATGGATGTGGCCGACGCCCGTCGGCTCAAGGATCTGGAATCGGAGAACGAGCGGCTCAAGCGCCTGATTGCCGAGCAATTGCTGGTCATCGACGGCCTGAAGGAATTCAGCCGAAAAAAATGAGCACCCCAACGGGCCGGCGCGAAGCGCTGGAAGTCCTGACTCGGCGGGGTCTCTCGCAACGCAAGGCATGTTGTTATCTGGGGCTGAGTCGCCGGGTGGCCACCTATAGGCTCAAGCAACCGGAGAAGGATCGGAGCCTGGGCGAGCGGCTGATGGCGGCCGCGCAGGAAGTGCCGCGCTTCGGCTACCGGAGGATGTCGGCTTGGCTGGCGCTGGGCGAATCGCGCGTGCGGCGAATGTGGCGAGCCTTGCAGCTCAACATTCCACGGCGGCGTCCTCGCCGCCGTCGTTGTGGCAACGACATTCGCCTGCCCGGTGCGACACAACCCAACTCGGTATGGAGCTACGACTTCGTGCACGATCAACTGGTAGACGGGCGGGCGTTGAAGATGCTTTGCGTGATCGATGAATACACCCGCGAGTGTCTGGCGATCGAGGTCGGCGCCAGCCTGCGGTCGCAGGACGTCATCCTGACGCTGTCGCGACTGATGCGGCTGTACGGCAAGCCCGCGTTCATTCGGTCTGACAACGGCGCCGAATTTACCGCTGCCAAGGTCATGCGCTGGCTGCGAGATGCTGCCATCGGTCCTGCCTTCATCGCACCGGGCAGTCCGTGGCAAAACGGGTTCGTCGAGAGCTTCAACGGCAAGCTGCGTGACGAATTGCTGAACCGGGAATGGTTCCGCAGCCGCGCCGAGGCCAAGGTGCTCATCGAACGCTGGCGACAGTTCTACAACGAGCGCCGGCCCCATAGCGCACATCGCTATCAACCTCCCGCCACGGTCCGTCGAGCCTGGCTGGATTCCGATAATATCGACGCGAGACTCACTGCCTGACTGGCTACAAAATTCCACCGCAGGTCA
>NZ_QOBB01000012.1:0-67850 GCF_024704855.1 Burkholderia sp. HAN2018
GCACGCGGCCGAGCGCGCCGGCGAGATCGCGCAGCAGCAGTGCGCCTGCCTCCGTCGCCAGGTCGGCGACGGCGACCTGCGACGGCAGCGCATCGGCCGCCAGCGTGTCCGCGTCGAGCCGCGATGCCCGTTCGTCGCCATCGGCGCCCGGCGGCACCGCGAAGCGCAGCGTCACGTCCGCTTCGTCGAGCAGGCCGTTCGGCACCGGAAAATACTTGAGCAACGGATCCTCGCGATACTTCACGGCGAGGCGCTTCGAATACAGGTTCGCTTCGTGCTGCGCGCCCGCGAGACTGTCGAGGAACGCGGCGGCGATATCCCGCAGATTGGTCATCGGTGTTCTCCTCTAACCCGCGCCGGCAGGCCGGCGCGGGCGGGTTGTCACATCGGACGGATCAGGGCTTGGCCTGCAGCGTGAGGCTCGTGGACACGCCCGCGCCGTCGATCGTCGCGCTGACGGTCACGACCGACTTGCTGGTGTCGTCGAGCGCCTTGCAATCGATCTCGACCTTGCCGTTGGCGTCGGTCTTCGGCGGCGGATCGGCTTTCACGCTGTCGCCGTTCGCGGTGACCTCGAACCCCGCACCGCCGGCGTCGAACGCGAACTTCAGCTCGACACCCACTGCCGGCGTGCCGTCCGGCTTAAGCGCGGTCAGCACGTCCTTGCCGGAGTCTCCCTTGGCAATCGAGAGCGTCGCCTGCGCGCTCTTGAGTGACGGCGCCGACGGCGGCGGCAGCCGGTGCAGCACGCGCACCGGCACGACAACCGACTTCGCATCGACCTTGCCGCTGTCCGGCGCGGGGATCGACGCGGACACCGTCAGGTCGATCGCCTGCGCGTCGACCTCGCCTTCCGCCCAGAACAGGACGGACAACGAACCGTCGCCGTCGGTCTTGAACGACGTGACCTTGCCGGCTGCATCGAACGGGATGGTCGAACCGAACGGCGCGCGGCTCATCCGGAACTTGTCCGCGAGCGCGGGATCGATCTGGAACGCGACCTCCGTATTGCCGGCGAACAGCCCGCTCGAATTCTGCAGGCGCACCTGCAGCATCTGCTGCTGTGACGGATCGCCCGACATCACGGTCGACAACGCCGGACTGACCTGCATGTCACCGTTGCGGCTCGCGCCGGTCGCGGCGCTCGACAGGATGTTGAGCACGGTCGCGAGCCCGGCCGGCACGCCGGCCTGCGACGCATGCACGAACACGTCCTGCGTGTACTCGACCGAATAGCGCGAGTCCTGCGTCGCCTTCGAATCCTTCTTGCTCGAATAGCTGGCCTTCATCTGCGCCGACAGGCTGAACGGCCCCCAGCCGATCTTGCCCTGCGCCGACAGTTCGCCCGCGATCGCTTCCGACTTCGACTCTTCCGACGTCGACGACGCCGCCGCGTTGATGTTCGCCTTGAACTGGATCGTCACTTCGTCGACCAGGATCAGCGGCACCGGCACGATCGTCAGCAGCGGCACGATCAGCTTCACCATCTGCCCGTCCTTCTGGTACAGGAAGGTGACGTTGACGGCCTGCTTCACTCCGTCGGTGTCGGTCGTGAGGCCGACCTTGTCGATGAACTCGTAGGTGGATTTCGCGGCCATCGCCTGCGCGGTGATCGCGGCCTGCAACGGGCCGCCGATCAGGGCGCTGTAGTCGATCCCGTTCAACAGACTCCGGGCGGACTCGGCCGCCGAATTGTCAACTGGCATGATTGATCTCCTGTGATTTCGGTTCCGCACGCGCCGCCGTGCTGTCTCGCCGGCGCGTGCGGTACGTCATGCGGCCGCCGGCCCTCGGCGGGCGACGGCCGGGCCGGCGGTTACGGGCGCGGCGGCGGGCGCAGGCGGAAGCGCATGCGGTTTGCGGAAAGCTCCGCATCCACGCTGTAGCGCCGCCAGATCGCGAAACCGGTCAGCAGCGCGAACGTGCTGACGGTCGTGACCACCACGCCGCCGTAGATCGCGGCGTTCGGCACGGGACGAAACGGCCAGGTGAACAGCGCGGTGTCCCCTTCCGCGTGATCGTCGGCGGCCCGAGGTTCGAGCAGCTTCGTCCACTCCTTGACCTGCTGCGCGTCGGTGACGTCGACCAGGATCTCCCCGGCGAATCGATTGACGAGTTGCGCCACTTCGACCTGTGTGGCGCGATCGTCCTTCCAGACAATCACATTTTCGCTTTCCATTTTTCACTCCTTTTCATTAAGAATACCGGGTGAATTCGCCCTCGGAATATCGCGCATTCTCCCGTCCGCGGGCGAATGCAACGCAATATCCGCCCGCCATTCAAATTGCGCCGAATGCGAATGCCGCTCAATACCTCCGATTGCGTAGTGAAAAGCGAATCGCCGGAATCACAATTCGCGGCCGATTTTCATCAGGCGGGCAAGTTCGTGAATGGACAATTTGTGCATGATGTTTTCACGATGCTTGCTGACCGTGCGCGGGCTGACATCGAGCAACCTTGCGATTTCCTTGCTCGCGAGACCGGCACCGATCAGGCGCAGCACATCCCGCTCACGCGGCCCGAGCGCGGCGATCTTCGCAAGGAGAGAGGTCGTCCGCGAGCGGCGGCGCATGTTCGACCGCATACGCGACGAGTTGCGCGGTGCCCGTCAGCCCGAGCTTGCGCACGATGTTCGAGCGATGCTTGCGCACCGTCATCGGCGCGGCCCCCAATGCCTCGGCAATTTCCGTACAGCGCATCCCCCGCGCGATCAACGACACGATCTCGCGCTCCTTCCTCGTCAGAGAATCGCTAACCATTCACAATCCCCGGAATTATTTTGATTTCTCGTTGATTCGCGACGCATGGCCAGCGTCATGAGTGCATTTCATGCGTGGCACGCGCATGAAACACAACGACATATTGAATCGGAATGCGTGAATGATGCGATGCGTTTTTTTACGGATTTTTCAATGCCGATCGACAGGAACGACAGTCGTGCGGCATGCCGGAACCGAAGCGCGCCATTTCGGCGAGTTGGGCATAATGGCGTACTGCTTTCGGCACCGGTTGCCCGGCACCCCACCGACCTTTCAATCAGGAAACGTCATGTACCCACCGATCGAACCCTACGCCCACGGCCATCTCGACACCGGCGACGGCCACCGCATCTACTGGGAGCGCTGCGGCAACCCCGCCGGCAAGCCCGCCGTGTTCCTGCACGGCGGCCCCGGCGCCGGCTGCAGCGCCGACCATCGCCGCCTGTTCGATCCGGAGCGCTACGACATCCTGCTGTTCGACCAGCGCGGCTGCGGGCGTTCGACGCCGCATGCGAGCCTCGAGAACAACACGACGTGGCATCTGGTTGCCGACATCGAGCGCCTGCGCGAGATGGTCGGCGCGGAAAAGTGGCTCGTGTTCGGCGGCTCGTGGGGCAGCACGCTGTCGATCGCGTATGCGGAAACGCACCCGGAGCGCGTGAGCGCGCTGGTCGTGCGCGGCATCTTCACGATACGCCGCGCGGAAGTGCTGTGGTACTACCAGGAAGGCGCGTCGTGGCTATTCCCCGACCTGTGGGAAGCCTTCCTTGCACCGATTCCCGAAGCCGAGCGCGGCGACCTGATCGCCGCCTACCATCGCCGGCTGACCGGCAACGACGAAGCCGCGAAGCTCGAAGCAGCGCGCGCCTGGAGCATCTGGGAAGGCCGCACGATCACGCTGCTGCCCGACCCCGCACTCGCCGCGCACTTCGCGGACGGCCACTACGCACTCGCGTTCGCGCGGATCGAGAATCATTACTTCGTGAACCAGGGTTTCGTCGAGGAAGGCCAGCTGCTGCGTGACGCGCATCGTCTCGCCGGCATTCCGGGCGTGATCGTGCAGGGCCGCTATGACGTCGCGACGCCTGCTCGCACCGCATGGGAGCTGTCGAAGGCCTGGCCGGATGCGACGTTCGAGATCGTGCCCGGCGCCGGGCATGCGTACAACGAACCGGGGATCCTGGAGGCGCTGATCGCGGCCACGGACCGGTTCGCGAACTAAGGCGCGCCATCGGGCAACGCCGCGCGCGCGCCGATTGATCCGCGTCGAGCCTCCAGCCATTGCGCGGGCCGGATGTCTGCCGGCCGGGAAGTTGGAGGCCGTTCCGTCATCGCGGGTCGCTGCGGTTTGCCGGATGGCACGCACACCGGCCACTCTTTCCACTTCGAAGGCTGATTCATGGCGTTGCCCCCGACCGAACCCCGTTCCGAGCGTCTCGACCGCCCTGCGGTCAAGTCGCTTGCCGTCCGCGTGAACGGCTTGCGCATTCACACGAAAGTGGCCGGAGCCGGCCGGGCCGTCGTGCTGCTGCACGGCTGGCCGCAAACGTCGTATGCGTGGCGAAAGCTCGTGCCGTTGCTTTCGCCTCACTGCATGGTCGTCGCCCCCGACCTGCGCGGATTCGGCCACTCCAGCAAGCCCGCGGCAGGCTATGACAAGAAGACCGTCGCAGGCGACATCGCCGCGTTGCTGCATGCGCTGCAGATCGAAAAGGCCTGCATCGTCGGACACGACATGGGCGGCCAGGTGGGCTACGCGTTCGCGGCGCTGTATCCGCAACTCACGGAGCGGTTCGTGTTCATCGAGAGCGGCTTGCCGGGCTTCGGCCAGGAAAAGGCGATGAACGTGGCCACGGGCGGCAGCTGGCACTTCGGCTTCAATATGGCGGGGGACATTTCGGAAGAGCTGGTTCGCGGCCGTGAAGCACTGTTCGTGCGCCACTTCATCCGGCGCGACACGGTAGGCACCGTCGATCCCGAGTCCATCACCGAAGCGGACATCGACGTCTACGCGACCGCGCTCACGCAGCCCGGCGCCCTTCGTGCGAGCTTCAGCTACTACCGCACCCTGTTCGTTGATCTCGACGACAACAAGACGTTCGGCGCGAAGAAACTCGACATGCCTGTCCTCGCCATCGGATGCGAATTCGGGTACGGCGAAGGATCGAAGGCCACCATGGCGCAGGTCGCGTCCGATGTGCACGGGATCGTGCTGCGCGACTCCGGCCACTATCCCGCCGAAGAACAGCCGGAACAGCTTGCGTCCGTCCTTCTCGACTTTCTCGCGCGATGATGTCCGCCGGTTGCCGACGATCGCCGCAAGCCGCCGGGATGTGCCGTCAGCAGCTTGATCCTGCCCGGGGGTTCACAGCGCGGTTTCGACGATCGCCCTGCCGCTGATCGCCCGCTCGACGAGCTGCTCGTCGCCGACCTTGCGGATCGCGTCGTCGAGCAGCCCCTCCGGCGCTTCGGTCGCCACCTTCAGCAAGCCCGACAGGCCGCGCGCGTCGAGCACCACCAGCGTCTCCATCGAATCCGCACGGCTCACGAGCACGCGGCGCCACGCCGGCCCCGCGCCGAAGCTCGCACAAAGCGCAATCGTCTCGCTGCCGAGCGTGTAGTCGAAGGTCTTGATCATGATCCGCCGCCGTTGCAAGGGAATGGCGCTGCGCGACGGTGCGGCGCCGTGACGTCGACGCACCCGCGCGTGCCGCCGGTGCCCGAATCAAGCCAGATCCGTTCGCCGGCATGGCCATGCTAGGCGTGCAGTATTAACGAAGACTTAAACCGCAATGCGCGCGGGCACGCGGCATCGCGCGACATTACGGCGTGTCGAGCGGCTCCACCGTCACGCCGACCTTCAGCTCCTGATCCGCACCGCCGCCACGGATCACTCCGCGCAACGGCGTCACGTCCGCGTAGTCGCGGCCGATCGACAGCATCACGTAGTCGTCGCCCGGCGCGCGATCGTTGGTCGGATCGAGCTGCAACCAGCCGTTGTCCTCGGGCCATGCCGGGTCGTACACCTCGACCCACGCATGCGACGCATCGGCGCCGATCAGCCGCGGCTGCCCGGGGGGCGGCTGCGTCAGCAGGTAGCCGCTCACGTAACGCGCGGCCAGCCCGAGCGAGCGCAGCCCGCCGATCATCACGTGCGCGAAATCCTGGCACACGCCCTTGCGCAAGCGCAGCGCGTCGAGCGCCGACGTCGTGATGTCGGTGCTGTTCGGCGTATAGGCGAAATCGGCATGCACGCGCCGCATCAGGTCCCAGGCAGCCTGCACGAGCGGCCGTTGCGGCGTGAAGCTCGCGGCCGCATACGCGGCGAGTTCGGCATCACACGCGACATGCGGCGACGTGAACACGAATTCGCTCGCGGCATCGTAAGGCTGCCCCGCGCGAAACCGCAGGCGGTCGCGCACGGCTTCCCACGCAGTCGCCTGTTTCGCGTCGGGATGCGCGATGGCGGGCGGCGGCGCGCCGCGCGCACCGCGCGACCACACGGGCGGCGTCACGCGTACCGTGCTGCGGCTGCGCACGAGCAGCGCGTCATGTGGCAGGTTCAACGCGAACGATGCGCGCGCGTTGCCGAATGCATCGATCTCGGTACAGACCGATTCCGGCTCGGGATCGATGTCGAGCGCGAACGACAGCACTTGCTGGCGCGGCGTCTCGAGCGGTTGCAGCCGTGCCTGGTGCTGCGCCGATTCGACGCGCGCCGCGTAACGGTATTCGGTGTCGTGCGTGACGCGCAGCAACCGGCCCGGCGCGACGTCGGCGGTCGTTGCTTTCGCGGCCGATGCCGATGCCGATGCGTTCCGGGCATCGCCGGAACCCGGCGGGGCTTTCCCCGCGCCTTTCGTCGTCACCATAACGTCCTGCCCGCCTCGCGTACGTGGCTGAAATAGCGCTCGCCGATCCGGTTCGACAGTTCCCAGACCGCCTTCGCCGTCGTGTCGAGCGCTTCGAGCAGCGCGCCGTGCCGGCCACCGTCGGTGGTTTCGCACAGCTCGTGCAGCGACCACGCGGGCACGTCCGGAATCGTCTCGGCCAGTTCGGACAGCGCATAACCTTCGCTGCGCTCGACCTTCGTCAGCCGGCCCCGCAGCGCCTGCACGACCCAGCCGAGCGAGCGCGGATTGTCGGTATCGAGCACGACGAGCGACAGCAGCGGCGCGACATCGAAGCCGCGCTGGAAACGCGAACGGAACGTGATCGTGCTGTCGAACAGCTCCAGCACGAGCTCGAAGCCGTCCTGCCGGTGCACCGCGCCTTCGTCGAACGCACACTTCAGCACGCTGCACAGGAAGTCCAGCCGGTCGATCTGCCGGCCGATCGACAGCAGCCGCCAGCCGTCGTCGCGCGTCATGTTGTCGGTCTGCGCGCCCGTGATCGCGCCGAGCAGCAGGCCGAGGCGCTCCAGCAACTGCAGCGCGTCGTTGCCGATCTGTTCCTCGGCTTCCGGCTGGCCCGCGCTGTCCGCGAACAGCTGGGTCGCATCGTCGATCAGGCGCCACTGGTCGCTCGACAGCCGTTCGCGGATCGCGGCAGCCGCGCCACGCATCCCGAACAGGCACGACGCAATGCCCGACGTGCGATCCGCGCCGCGCGTCAGCGACGTCGCGAGCGCGTGCTGGAACGCACGCGGCGCATCGACGGCGTTCGGTGCATCGGCCGCGATCAGGCCCGTGTCGCGACACAGCGTGTCGAGCAGCTCCAGGTGCGCGGGGCTGTCGACGTCGTCCTCGCCGCGCAGCCGTTCGAGCGCCGCGCGCGCGAGCCGCATCAGGTTGGTCGCGCGCTCGGTGTAACGGCCGAGCCAGAACAGGTTCTCGGCCGCGCGGCTCGCGATCGCGCGCGGCCGTTCGACGAGGTCGTCGGGGCCGAGATGCGTCTGCAGCAGCGTCGTCGAATCGACGATGCCTTCGGTCATCACCCATGTATCGACGGTGCTGCCGCCGCGCGGCATCGGCGCATTGAACAGCGTGTCGCGCGTGCCGACCCGTGACAGCCCGCCCGGCAGGAGCCGCCAGCGCTGCGCACCGTCGGCGAGCGCGAAGACGCGCAGCAGCACCGGCTTCGGCACGATGCGCGCGCCGCCGTGGCCGTCGGGCGCGTCCTGACGCGGCCAGGTCGGCGCCTGCGACAGCGGCAGGTCGGCCTGCACCGTGTAGTGTTCGGGCCGCGCGAGGATGCGTGCGCGCCACTCGGCCAGCTGCGCCTGCGTGAGCCGCGCGCCGATCACCGGCTCGAGCGGGCCGCCGGGCTGCACGTCGGGTGGATAGGATGCCTTCACGATGGCGCGCGCGAGTTGCGGCAACGCGTCGTCGCACGCGGCCGCCTCGCCGCACCACCACGAATGCACGGCCGGCAGCGTCAGCGTTTCGCCGAGCAGCCCTTCCGCGAGACGCGGCATGAAGCCGAGCATCGCCGGCGATTCGAGGAAGCCCGAGCCCGGCGCGTTCGCGAGCAGCACATTGCCCGCGCGCACGGCCTGCAGCAGCCCCGGCACGCCGAGCATCGAATCGGGCCGCAGTTCGAGCGGATCGAGCCACGCGTCGTCGACACGCCGCAGGATGCCGTG
This sequence comes from Burkholderia sp. HAN2018, assembly GCF_024704855.1. Classification (NCBI taxonomy): domain Bacteria; kingdom Pseudomonadati; phylum Pseudomonadota; class Betaproteobacteria; order Burkholderiales; family Burkholderiaceae; genus Burkholderia; species Burkholderia sp. HAN2018. The sequence continues at coordinate 8,344 of NZ_QOBB01000012.1, forward strand.
CACAGGTTCGAGGCCGCTCAGCGTCTTCAGGAATACGCGGTTGTCGCGCGCGGTCAGGTCGCCGCCTTCGACGAGCGTGAGGCCGAGGTAGCGCGCGAGATACGCGTGCTCGAAATACGTCGCGCTGTGCGGCCCCGGCGTCAGCAGCACGATCCGCGAGTTCTTGCGGGCCGGGCTGAGCGCCTGCATGCTCTGCAGCAGCGCGCGATACGCGGACGCGAGCCGCTGCACGCGCAGCCCGCGAAATCCGCGCGGAAAGAGCCGCGACACGATCAGCCGGTTTTCGAGCAGGTAGCCGAGGCCGGCCGCGCCCTGCGTGTGCTGCGCGACGATCCGCCACTGCCCGTCCGGACCACGCGCGAGATCGAACGCGACCACGTGCAGCCAGGTGTCGCCCGGCACGCTCGCGCCGCGCATCGCGCGCAGGTAGCCGGGGTGCCCGGTGACGAGCGCGGGCGGCAGCAGCCCGCGCTCGAGGATCGTCTGCGGCCCGTACAGGTCGGCCAGCGTCGCGTTGAGCAGCCGCACGCGCTGCAGCACGCCGCGCTCGATCGCGACCCAGTCCTCGGGCGTGACGATCAGCGGCAGCAGGTCGAGCGACCACGGGCCGGCCGCGCCGTCGCCGGCGCGCTGCTCGTGCAGTTGGTAGAACAGGCCGTTCTCGCGCATGCGCCGATGCAGCGCGTCGGCGCGGCGATCGAGGTCGGCCACGCCGTCGCTGCCGATCGATGTGAAGAAACTGCGCCACGCGGGCGCGAGCGCAGGCGCGTTCAGGCCGGCCGCGCTGCCACGCAGTTCGTCGTAGCGGCCGGCGGCCGCCGGCGCCGCGAGCGCGGCGGCCAGTTCCGCGGCATCCGGCTGCGCGCCGGTATCGAAAAGCGTGGGCATCGCGTCGAGGGCGGCGAGATGGTCGGTGTTTATGGGCGGCACGGTGTCGTTCCGTCGTCAGGGCGCGGCCGCGCACGCGCGCCGCCGCGCCGGCGGCGATACGCGGCGTGCGGCCGCAATCTGCCCGCATCCTAGCATTCCGGCGGGGCCGCCATCACCCCATTTGCCGGGAGACCGCACACCGCGCATCGTCGTCCGCCTCGTCATCGTCCGGTCACGGCCGCCGCAAGTCGAGCGTGAACGGGAATTCGCGGCTCGGCGCGGCGGGCGCGACCTCCATCCGCCCCGGCGTATGCCCCATCTCGACGAAGCGTGCGAGCCGGCGGCTCTCCGCTTCGTAGGCATTGACCGGGAACGTCGCGTAGTTGCGTCCGCCCGGATGCGCGACGTGGTAGCGGCAGCCGCCGAGCGAGCGCTGCAGCCACGTATCGACGATGTCGAACGTGAGCGGCGCGTGCACGCCGATGGTCGGATGCAGCGCGGACGGCGGCGACCACGCCTTGTAGCGCACCCCCGCGACGTATTCGCCGACGGTGCCGGTCGGCTGCAGCGGCAACGCGCGGCCGTTGACGGTCACGACGTGGCGGTTGTCGTTCAGCCCCGTCACGCGCACTTCGAGCCGTTCGACCGACGAATCGACGTAGCGCACCGTGCCGCCGGGCGCACCCTCCTCGCCCATCACGTGCCACGGTTCCAGCGCGCCGCGCAGCGACAGCTGCATGCCGTTCACCGCGATCTGGCCGAACAGCGGGAAGCGGAATTCGAAGTGCGGCGCGAACCACGCCGGATCGAACGCGAAACCGGCGTCGCGCAGCTCGGCCAGCACGTCGTCGAAATCCATCTGAAGAAACTCGGGCAGCATGAAGCGGTCGTGCAGCGCGGTGCCCCAGCGCGTGAGCGGCGTCGTGTACGGCGCGGCCCAGAAACGCGCGACCAGCGCGCGCAGCAGCAGTTGCTGCACGATGCTCATCCGTGCATGCGGCGGCATCTCGAACGCACGCAGTTCGAGCAGGCCGAGCCGGCCGGTCGACGAGTCCGGCGAATACAGCTTGTCGATACAGAATTCGCTGCGGTGCGTGTTGCCCGTCACGTCGATCAGCAGGTTGCGCAGCACGCGGTCGACCAACCACGGCGGCATGTCCTGCCCGAACAGCAGCTTGTTGCGCTGGATCTCGGCGAACGCGATGTCGAGCTCGTAGAGCTGGTCGTTGCGCGCCTCGTCGACGCGCGGCGCCTGGCTCGTCGGCCCGATGAACAGCCCGGAGAACAGGTAGGACAGCGACGGATGGTTGTGCCAGTACGCGATCAGGCTCGCGAGCAGGTCCGGGCGGCGCAGGAACGGGCTGTCGGCCGGCGTCGCACCGCCGAGCACGAAGTGGTTGCCGCCGCCGGTGCCGACGTGGCGGCCGTCGACCATGAATTTCTCGCTGCACAGCCGCGACTGCCACGCGGCGTCGTACAGGAATTCGGTGTGGTCGACGAGTTCGTCGAAGTTGGCGGCCGGATGGATGTTCACCTCGATCACGCCGGGATCGGGCGTCACCTGCAGCAGCTTCAGCCGCGCGTCGCGCGGCGGCGGATAGCCTTCCAGCACGAGCTTCACGCCCAGCGCATGCGCGGTCAGCTCGATCGCGCCGAGCAGGTCGAGATAATCCTCGAGCGCGGCAAGCGGCGGCATGAACAGGTACAGGATGCCGTTGCGCACTTCGACGCACAGCGCGGTGCGCGTGATCCACGCAGCCGACTCGAAGCGCTCGGGAACGCGACCCGGGTCGCGCGCGGCAGGCCGACCGTTCCCGGCCGGGCCGTCGTCGCGCCACTGCATCACGGTCTGCGCGGACGCCTCGCGATGCACGCCGGACAGGTAGCGCGGCGCATCGGCCGGCCCCGCGTAGCGCGCGCGGATCGCGGCGGCTTCCGGCAGCGCGTCGCGCGGCGCGAACGGATCGCGCTCGACGAGATACGGATAGTCGGCACGGCTGGCCCACGGCAGCGAATCGAGCGGCAGCCGATAACCCATCGGCGAATCGCCGGGCACGAGGTACATCCGCTCGTCGCGGAAGAACCACGGCCCCGTCTGCCAGCGCGGCCCGTCGAGGCCCGGCGCAGTGTCCACGCGCTTGACCGGCAGCACGTAGCCGACCACGCTGTCGAGCTGCTGCTCGAACACCTTGCGCAGCCGCGCGCGTTCGAGCTCGTCGTCGAGGCGCGAGTCGAACGGGTCGACGTTGACCGGCAGCCGGCGCTCGCGCCACAGGTAGTACCAGACGTCCTCGTAGCCGGGCCGGATGAATTCGCCGGTCAGGTTCAGCCGCGCGGCCAGCGCATCGATGAAGCGCTTCGCGTCGTCGGTCGTATACGCGGACGGCTCGCGCTCGTCGGCGAACAGCGACGGGTCGTGCCACACGGGCTGGCCGTCGGCACGCCAGAAGATCGACAACGCCCAGCGCGGCAGCTGCTCGCCCGGATACCACTTGCCCTGCCCGAAATGCAGGAAGCCGCCGTCGCCGTATTCGGCGCGCAGCCGCTGCACGAGTTCGGTCGCGTAACCGCGCTTGGTCGGGCCGAGCGCGTCGGTGTTCCACTCGGCACCGTCGCGATCGTCGATCGACACGAAGGTCGGCTCGCCGCCCTGCGTGAGCCGAACGTCGCCGGCCGCGAGTGCGCCGTCGACCTGCGAACCGAGCGTCAGCACGGCGTCCCATTGCGAATCCGTATACGGCTTCGTCACGCGCGGCGATTCGTACACGCGCGTCACGGTCATCTCGTGCTCGAACGACACCTCGCACTCGTCGATCAGCCCCTCGACCGGCGCGGCGCTCGTCGGCTGCGGCGTGCAGGCCAGCGGAATGTGGCCCTCGCCCGCGAGCAGGCCCGAAGTCGGGTCGAAGCCGATCCAGCCGGCGCCCGGCAGGTACACCTCGCACCATGCGTGGAGGTCGGTGAAGTCGACCGACGTGCCGCTCGGGCCGTCGAGCGACTTCACGTCGGGCGTCAGCTGAATCAGGTAGCCCGACACGAAACGCGCGGCGATGCCGAGATGGCGGCACAGCTGCACGAGCAGCCACGCGCTGTCGCGGCACGAGCCGGACGCCAGCTCGAGCGTCTGCTCGGGCGTCTGCACGCCCGGCTCCATCCGCACGAGATAGCCGATGTCGCGCTGCAGTTGCTGGTTCAGCGCGACGAGGAAGTTCACGGTGCCGGCCGGCGTGCGATCGACGCCGTCGACGTACGCGCGGAACAGCGGCGCCGCGCTCGTCTGCGGGTCGCACACGAGATACGGCGCGAGCTCGGTCTTCAGCGCATCGTCATAGCTGAACGGGTATTGCTCCGCGCTCGCCTCCAGAAAGAAGTCGAACGGGTTGTACACCGACATCTCGGCGACGAGATCGATCGTGATCTCGAAGTGCTCGGTGCGCTCCGGAAACACGAGCCGCGCGAGATAGTTCGAGAACGGGTCCTGCTGCCAGTTGATGAAGTGCTGCGCGGGCTCGACCGTCATCGAATACGCGAGGATCGGCGTCCGGCAGTGCGGCGCGGGCCGCAGCCGCACGACCTGCGGGCCGAGGTTGACGAGCCGGTCGTAACGATAGCGGGTGGTGTGATGCAGCGCGACGTGGATGGACATGGGAGCTCGGTTCGGGTTGGGCCGGCCGCGCGCCGCGTCGCGTTGAACGCGACGCGGCGGCCCGGCCTGGCGGATTCGGCGAAAACGCGCGTCGGGTCAGACGAGCTCGGGTGTCTGCACGACGCTGATCTCGACGCCGACGGTCGTCGCACCGAGCCCCGTCACCGGCTGCGCGTCGCGATAGTCGAGGCCGACCGCGATGCGCACGTAACGCTCGTCCGGGCAGCGATTCATGAACGGATCGAACCCGACCCAGCCGAGCCCTTCGACATAGGCCTCGGCCCACGCATGGCCGGCCGGCTGCTGCATCAGCCCGGCCGCTTGCGGCTGCGCACCGAGCGCCGGCTGCGGCAGCCCCTGCGATTGCGCGGCGTGCGACGCGCCGAGCACCTGCTGCATGCCCTCGCCGCTCTGCAGCGCGAGCGCTTCTTCCTGCTCGTCGTCACCCACGTTCTGTTTCGCGTCGGCGATGCGCTGCATCGCGCTGTCCGCGAGCACGTAGCCCGAGATATAGCGGGCGGGAATCTTCAGCACGCGCGCGGCCGCGATGAACGCATGCGCATGGTCGCGGCTCGTGCCCTCGCCGCTTTGCAGCGCGGTTTCCGCGTCGACGGGCGCGTCGGCGGCCAGGTTCGGCGCATACGCGATGCGGTCGTGCACTTCCGTCATCAGCCAGTGCAATGCGTCGAGGCCACGCGGGTCGATGGGCAGCGCGTCCGTGAGCTCGCGCACAGTGTCGCCGGCCTTCGTGAGCGCGGTCTCGCGTTCGAAGATCCACGGCGGCGCATAGCCTTCAGGATTACCGAGAATGCCGGCGCGGTCCTGCGTCTCGACGACGCCGGCCGCGATGACGACGATCTCGGCCTTCGCGCCGCGCTCGTGCCGCACGAGGTCGATGCGGTTGCCGAGCCCGTCGGCGTACGACAGCGACGGCTCGACGCCGTCGATCGTGACCTGCCACGCGCGCACCGTCTGCCCGGGGCCTGATTGCGGGCGCAGCCGCAGCCGTTGCAGCGCATGGGTGGCTTGATCGTCGAACTGATAACGCGAGATGTGTCGAATGGCGAGTCGCATGGCAAGTCTCAGTCGAAGTTGTAAGCCTGGGCGATTTCGATCCCGAGGCTGTTGTTGCGGCCGATGAAGTCGGTCAGGAATTCGTGCAGGCCGCTCTTGAAGATCCGCTCGACCGACGTATCGGACAGCATCTGCAGGATCTTCGTGGCCGTGTCGTGACACGGGTGTGTCACGCCGTAATCCTTTGCGAGCAGGTTCAGGCTCGACACGACGCGCCCGTAGCAATAGCGCAGCGAGCGCGGCATGCGGCCGTTCAGGATCAGGTAGTCGGCGATGTTCATCGGCTTGTACTGCACGTCGTACACCCAGCGGTACGACCGGTGCGCGGCGACGCAGCGCAGGATCGTCTCCCACTGGTAGTTGTCGAGGATCGTGCCGACGTGCGACACCGACGGCAGCAGCAGGTGGTATTTCACGTCGATGATCCGCGCGGTGTTGTCGGCGCGCTCGACGAACGCGCCGATCTGCGCGAAATCGAAGATCTCGTTGCGCAGCATCGTGCTGTAGAAGCTGCCGAGGATCAGCGCGGTTTCGCGCTTCACCTGGTCGAGCACGGCCGGCAGCTCGCTTTCCGGCACCGGCTGCGCGAGCGCGCGGCGCAGCGCGAGCCAAGCGCCGTTCACGCTCTCCCACGCCTCGCGCGTGAGCGCCGTGCGCACCATCCGCGCATTCGAGCGCGCGGCCTCGATGCACGACAGCACGCTCGACGGGTTGTCGCGGTCGCGCAGCAGGTAGTCGGTCACGGTATCGGCCGCATACGCGTCGTATTTCTGCCGGTAACCTTCATCCGTGCCCGAGCTGACGAGCACCGACGACCATTCGGCCGGCGCGTCGGACGTGCGCGTGAGCGCCATCCGCAGCCCGGCATCGACGATGCGCGCGATATTCTCCGCGCGCTCGATATAGCGGTACATCCAGTAGAGACCGCTTGCAGTACGTCCCAGAAGCATCTCGTGTCCACTCCGTCTTCGTTCGGTTCGCGCGCCGGCTCCGGCGCGCGCGGTAGCATCCGGCTCAGTCGGCCAGCACCCAGGTGTCCTTGGTGCCGCCGCCCTGGCTCGAGTTGACGACGAGCGATCCCTCCTTCAGCGCGACCCGCGTGAGCCCGCCCGGGGTGATGCGGATCCGGTCCGACACCAGCACGAACGGCCGCAGGTCGACGTGGCGCGGCGCAAGGCCGGCGTCGGTCAGGATCGGCGTCGTGGACAGCGCGAGCGTCGGTTGCGCGATGTAGTTCGCGGGGCGCGCGCGCAGCTTCGCGGCGAACGCCTCGATCTCCGCTTTCGACGCGGCCGGCCCGACCAGCATCCCGTAGCCGCCCGAGCCGTGCACTTCCTTCACGACCAGTTCGTCGAGATGGTCGAGCACGTACTTCAGGCTGTCGGCCTCGCCGCAGCGCCAGGTCGGCACGTTCTCCAGCAGCGCCTTGCGGCCCGTGTAGAACTCGACGATCTCCGGCATGTACGAGTAGATCGCCTTGTCATCGGCGATGCCGGTGCCGGGCGCGTTCGCGATCGTGATGTTGCCCGCGCGGTAGACGTCCATGATCCCCGCGACGCCGAGCACCGAATCGGGGCGGAACGTGAGCGGATCCAGGAACGCGTCGTCGACGCGGCGGTACAGCACGTCGATCGGCTGGAAACCTTCGGTCGTGCGCATCGCGACGCGGCCGTCGATCACCTGCAGGTCGCTGCCTTCGACGAGATGCACGCCCATCTGGTCGGCCAGGAACGAATGTTCGTAGTAAGCGGAGTTGTGGATGCCCGGCGTGAGCACCGCGACGGTCGGGTTGTCGGCGTTGCCGCCCGGCGGGCATACGGCCGCGAGCGACTGGCGCAGCATCTGCGGATAGGTTTCGACCGGGCGCACCTTGACCTGCTGGAACAGCTCCGGGAAGAGCTGCATCATCGTCTCGCGGTTTTCCAGCATGTACGACACGCCGGACGGCGTGCGCGCGTTGTCCTCCAGCACGTAGAACTCGTTCTCGCCGGTGCGCACGATGTCGACGCCGATGATGTGCGTGTAAACGTTGCCGGGCGGCCGGAAGTCGATCATCTCCGGGATGAACGCTTCGTTGTGCGCGATCAGGTGCTTCGGCACGATGCCGGCGCGCACGATTTCCTGACGATGGTAGATGTCGTCGAGGAACGCGTTGAGCGCCATCACGCGCTGCTCGATGCCGAGCGACAGCCGGCTCCATTCCGTGCCCGAGATGATGCGCGGGACGATGTCGAACGGAATCAGCCGCTCGGCGGCCTCCGCGTCGCCGTAGACGGCGAACGTGATGCCCGTCTTGCGGAACACGCCTTCCGCGTCGTGGGCTTTCTGGGCGAGGCTCGCGGGATTCTGCGTGTCGAGCCACTGCTTCAGGCGCGCGTAAGGCGCCCTTACCATGTCGCCGGATTGCAGCATTTCATCGAATGGCTTCATCGATCTTTTCTCCATCGATCGTTTTCCCCGGCATTGCGCATGCCGGACCGGCGTAACGACTGCGTTGCAAGGAACGTGCCTTGCGGGCTCCCTCGATAATCCCCCCTTTTTGCGCCGCGCCAGGCACGCCCGGGCGATATTGCGCACCACAGTGGTGCAGCACCCGACGCGACGTGCGACGACGGTGCGTCGCAGGCGCGCACGGCCGATGCTGCGCCGCGTCTTCCGAACATAGTTCCCCCGCGTGTCACGAATGTGCAATCTGCACTGCACAAAAAAAACGGCGCGACCGGGCACCGGGCCGCCACAATGGAGGCGGGCCGGCACGCACACGGCGCAACCGGCCCTGGGGGAAGTACCGTCTGCGGCGCGCCGGCAGTTCGATGCTGTGAACTGTCCGGTTAGCCGGATCCGGCACCTCAACGCTATGCAGCCGTAATCCCGCCGACAACGCCCATGCATATTTCGACTGACACCGATCGAAAAAAAACATCGGGCCGACCCATGCGAGGCGCGGTACGCTAGAAAATTGGTGCAGCACGGGGTGCCGCCCTTCAGGCGCCCGACTATAAAAAGCGAAGATCGAAATGGAAGCAAAGTGGCTGGAAGATTTCCTGAGCCTTGCGGATACCAAGAGTTTTTCCCGGGCCGCACGTCACCGGCACCTCACGCAGTCGGCATTCAGCAGACGAATTGCCGCACTCGAAACCTGGATGGACGCGAAGCTGGTCGACCGGAGCATCAACCCGATCACGCTGACGCCGGCCGGCCAGATGTTCCGCGGGCTCGCCGCGGACATCCTGCGCAGCATGTATGCGGCGCGCAATCTCGTGAACGGCTACGACCAGTTCGCGGCCAGCGATCAGGTCGTGCGTTTCGCGGTCGCCCATACGCTCGTCTTCACGCTGTTTCCCGAATGGCTCAAGCAGCTCAACGGCGAAGTCGGCCACGTGACCGCGCGCGTGAACGCGGTGAACGTGCCGGAAGGCGTGCAGCAGCTCGTCGAAGGTGAATGCGACCTGCTGCTCGGCTATCACCATCCGCAGTTGCCGATCGTGCTCGACCCGAACCACTTCCCGTTCGTCAGCCTCGGCGTCGAACGGATCCTGCCCGTATCGACGCCCGATGCGCGCGGCAAGCCCGTGTTCCAGCTGCCGGGCACACCCGACGCACCGCTGCCGCTGCTCGCGTATTCGTCGGGCGCGTTCCTCGGCAACATCGTCGAGATGCTGCTGCTGAACGCAACCGAGCCGTACGTGGTGCACCGGTGCTTCGAGACGCACATGTCCGAGGCGTTGAAGGGCATGGTCGTGGCCGGGCACGGGATCGGCTGGCTGCCGGAAAGCTGCGTCGCGAAGGAACTCGCGGAAGGCACGCTCGTATGCGCGGGTTCCGGCGACTGGATCACCGAACTCGAAATCCGCCTGTATCGGTCGGCCCGCAAGCGCGGGCTCGCGGCCGAGCAACTGTGGACGTACATCATGAACCGGCCGCGCGCAGCGGTCGAAGGTGCCGTCGGCGCAGACGAACAGGCATCCGCGCCGGCGACGCGCATCGCACGGCGCAGCGCGGGCGCCGGCCGCTGATCTTCGCGATTGTGTTTGCGTTCGCGTTCGCGTCGTGTCCGGCGACGACGCGAACGCAACCGCGAATTTCAGCCATGCGGAGTGCACATGCATCCGCGTCGCTTCCCGGCGAACGCGACCCGCTTTTCCGACAGCAAACTGCGATCCCGCCGTCGCCTGAAAAATAACGCGCCAGACCGGTAATCGTTATCAGTGGAATCGCAAACGTTTGCAATTCACGCTTGATTTTTTACATCCGACACGATACCCGGATATATTCCGTCTTATTATCAGGACAGAAATAACCTGTTACAGAACAAATTAAAAGTTTCGATTCACCCGTAACAATCTAAAATACCAGCAACGTCACACTGCCCTGTTATTTCGCTCGACCTGTACCCGAATCGACCTCGATTCGCCGCAAACACAGTCGCAAATATTCCTTTTATCAGTCGTTATTTTTCGGCACGAATGCCGATACGACAGACGTGATTCAATGCGTGCGGGATCATCGCTACCGAATAGCAATATTCATATTCGGCAATATCGACTTTCTTCAGTATTAAGAGAGTCATGCAAATCCGCCCTTATCCTATGTAAATAGGATATTTCACCGCCGTCCCATTCGGGCCACACGCGATTGTTGGTTCGTAATCCATCGTGTATCAATAGCGTGTCGCAAAAAGAACGCTGGCAAATTTGACTCGGAATAAATACTCGTCATTGATTCCGGAACGGAGGTTGCAATGCCTTCCTCGATTCGACAGCACGCTCGCCCCTTCCTGAGCGCCGCCCTCTCCGCGCTCTGCATGAATGCAACGGCCCAGACGCCTGCGTCGGGTCCCGGCGACGGACGCTACGTGATCTCGTATATCTGCGGCGACGCGCGGATCGACGGCACGGCGCCGCTGCCTCCCGACGGCCGGCCGTACAACCTGGGCGTGTCGTTTGCTTCGGCCAGCACCGGGCAGCCGCTTGCCAATGTGCAGGTGCGCCTGCGGCGCCATGGGCGCGTGCTCGTCGAATTCAACGCGTCGGGGTCGCGCTGCCTGTTCAGCGTGCCCGACGCAAGTTACCGGGTGGAGGGGACGTACCAGGGCGCCACCCAGTTCGCGATCGTGGAAACGGGGGCACTCTCCACGCAGTTGCGATGGTAAGTCCCGCCTGACCCCGCCCCGATCACGCCATTCACCGCCGCGCATCGAATCAAGGAGCATTGCATGCCTCCTGCCGAACGACCGGACCGCTCGCCCGCCCCCCAGCCGAAACCCTCCTGGGGCCCGGGAAAGAACGCAGCACTCAGCTTCGTCGCGTTCGCCACGATCTTCGGCATCTTCGCGTATGCCGAGCGAGACACGACAGTCGGCCACCCGAGCGTGGCGCACGACATCTCCAGCGCAATCGGAACCGCGGTCGGGAAGTATCGCAACGCGATCGTAACCCTGGCCTCCCGCGCGAGCGCGTCGTCCGGCACATCCGTCGCGCCCGTGCCGGCGTCGACACGCGCGCAGGCCGTACCACCCGCGCCGCAATGGCAGGCAGCATCGGCGTCGGCTGCACCCGAGGTATCGACCGTGCCGCCCGTCACGCTCGCAGTCGCACCGGAAACCGCGCCGCGCCCCGCTTCCCGCGCCGTCGCGACGCACCGGCGGCCGTCGCATGCGCCACCCGTGACACTCGCGGCCGGTACGCAGCCGGCAACCGCCTCCGGTCGCGCCGCCACGCGGCACGGCGCCACGCACCGCCCGCCGCATGCGGACACGCTGGCAGGCACGGACAAGCGGATGAACTTCGCGCCCAAACCCCGGGCGTACGGCACCGACTCCACGCGCATGCAGACGGCGAGTGTCACGCACGCGGAACTGGAAAGCGCGCGTGCGCTGGCGAAGGCGCGCTCGTGCGCGGTGATCGACGAATGGAACTGTGTCGAGCAAAACGCGAGCCGGGCGCTCGCGATCGACCCGACGAACAGCGAATCGCGTGCCTTGCTCGGCCAGGCGATCCGTAACCGGCTGTGAGCCGGCGCCGCATTGCCGGGCACTCGCAGCCCGGCCGCGCGACACGCGACGACGTGCCTCGTCACGCGTGTCACCGATGTGATCGTTTCGAAAGGAGGACACCTCGTGGCCAACAATCATCAACAATCCTGCACGGCCGTCGCTCCGTCCAACCGGCGGATCCTCCTGCATGCGCCACTGGTATTGCTGCTCGTCGCGTCCGGCCCCTGCTTCTCCGCCGAAGGCGATACGGAGTCGGGCCGCATCAGTGAAATCGCCGGGTCCGCCGGCGCACCGGACCGGAGGCCGCCCGACGTGTCGGCACAGGGTTCGCCCGCGCCGGATGTGCAACCGCCGAATGCGCGGACGCTGATCGCGCAGGCATCGAGTGCGCAGATGTCCGACACGTCGACTCCTGCCGGTTCGCAGCCCGCTTCTCAGCCCGCTTCGCCGACCGGTCAGCCCCCCGGTCCGCAAACACCGGGGGCGCCGACGTCGAGCCCATCGACACCGGGCATGCCGGCGCCGAACGCGCAGGCCCCCGGCGCGCAGCCGCCAGCCTCCCAGGTACCCGAAGCCCAGGCGCCGAACGCGCAGATACCCGACCTCCGCACCGCCGATCCGGCCACGGTCCGCAACGACGTGTTCGGTCTCGCGTCGAGCGGCGGCGCGGTCAAGGCGCTGGAGGAAGCGAAAGCGCGCCCCGACGTGTTCTCCGCGGTCGATCTCGCGCGGCTCGAGGAATTGTCGATCCGCCAGCAGGTGCGCGGCGGACGCGACAAGTCGCGCTCGATGACGAGCCCCGACCGCTTCGACGGGATCGACAGCGCGCTCGCCGCCGCGAACGACCTCGACAAGCGGATGCCGTCCACGCCCGAGTATTCGCCGGTCGGGACGGCGCTCGCCGGCGACCGGACCGTAGCGCTGGCGGCACGCGGCGAGATGAAGCAGGCCGTCGCGACGTTCGAGACGATCCCGCCGGACGCGGAGATCTCGATCGACGCACTGGCGGCCGTCGGCGACGCGTACCTGTACCTGAGCGAACCGGGCAAGGCCAACGCGGTGTACCAGCGCGCGCTGAAGCAGGCGACCGCGCCGCAGGCCGACATCGCGACGCGCGGCTTCCAGTACGGCGCACGCACGCGCCCGATCGAATTGCGCGAGGGGCTGTTCTGGTCGTACGTCGACCAGGGACGCGCGGCCGATGCGAACCTGGCGCTCGAGGACATGGGCAAATCGCTGCCGCCGGCCAAGGACGTGCGCACCTGGGGGCCGGAAAACGACGACTACCTGCGCTACTACCGGCTGCGCGCGCAATACCTGATCTACACGGGCCAGGTGGACGAAGGGATCGCCTCGCTGGAAAAACTCGAGAAGGAAGTGCCGTTCAACGCGGAAGTCCGCGCCGCGCATGCCGACGCGGTCTCGGGCCAGTCGCACCCGCGCCAAGCGATCGCGATGTATCGCGCGTCGCTGACCGACCACCCGGACAGCGTCGAGATGCTCGCGGGGCTCGGCCGCGCATCGCTGACGGCAGACGATTACGCGAGCGCGAGGAACGTCGACCAGACCCTCGGCAACACGTTCCCGGACAGCGGCGCCGTGCGCGGGTTCAAGCGCGACTACAAGGCGTACCGCAGCCCCGTGTTCACGACCGACCTGAGCTTCGAGCACGGCAACAGTGCACTGGCCGACAACAGCTTCACGTCGGACAGCTATGTGTATTCGCAACCGTTCGGCGACAACTGGCGGGTCTTCTCGCATACGTTCTTCGGCCATGCCCAAACCGACGGCGGCAACGTCAGCCGCACGCGCACGGGCGTCGGCGGCGACTACCGGCACGGCCCGCTCACCGTGCTGGGCGAAGTCACGCGCTCGTTCGGCGCGGACGGCCGAACCGGCGGCCGCGGGTCGATCGCGTACGCGCTGAACGACTACTGGACGGTCGGCGCCGGGCTCGACACCAACGACAACTCGCTGCCGTGGAAGGCGTATGCGGCGCACATCTGGGGCCGCTCCGCGAACGTCTCGGTCGTGTATCGCCAGAGCGACCGCCGCGAAGTCAAGCTGAACTACGGCGTGAGCCGCTACAGCGATTCGAACCTGCACCAGGAGATTTCCGCGACCGCCACGCAGCGCGTGTACACGTCCGCCACCCAGCTCGTCAACGTATCGCTGGACCTCGGCACCGACAGCAACACGCGGCAGGACGCCCCCTACTTCAACCCGGGCCGCGACTATGCGGCCGCGGCGACCGTCATGCACCAGATGACGCTGTGGAAGAAGGGCGACATGTCGCTGCAGCAGCGCCTGTCGGCGTCAGGCGGTGTTTACAACGAGCGCGGCTTCGGCACGAGCCCGCTGTGGACCGCGCGCCTCGAGCACGCGTGGACGTTCAAGCACGACATCACGCTGACCTACGGCGTCGAAATCAGCAGTCATGCGTACGACGGCCAGCGCGAGCGCTCCGAAACCGGCTTCCTGTCGGTCAACCTGCCGTTCTAGCAAGGAGATCGGACAATGCAATCCAGACGGACCTTCATGTGCGGATGCCTCGGTACGTTTGCGGCCTGTTCGTTGTTCCCCGGCGTGTCGAACGCCAGGATGATCGACCTGCTGCCGCCGTCCGATCCGGTCGACGGCAAGACGTTCCGCGTGATCTGCATGCATGACGTGCGCGACAACCTGCTCGCGACGTTCTCGTCGTCGACGATGGTCGATCCGTACGCGGTCGATACCGGCACGCTGACGGCCATCTTCTCGTGGCTGCAGACCAACAACTACCACACCGTGACGGTCAGGCAGATCGAAGCGTCACGACACGGCGGCAAGCCGCTGCCGCCGCGCGCGGTCTTGCTCACGTTCGACGACGGCTACAGCAGCCACTACACGAAAGTCCTGCCGCTGCTCGAGCGCTTCAAGTATCCGGCCGTGATGGGCATCGTCACCGCCTGGATCGATGCGCCGCTGGATACGCCGATCAAGATCAGCGACAAGGTCCAGATGCCGCGCGATTACTTCATGACGTGGGACCAGGTGAAGAAGGTCGGCCAGTCGGAATTCGTCGAGCTCGGGTGCCACACGCACAACCTTCATCACGGCGCGGTCGCGAATCCGCAAGGCAACGAACTGCCGGCGACCACGTCGCACCTCTACCTGCAGGACCAGAAACGCTATGAAACCGACGCCGAATTCGAAGCGCGCGTGCACGACGACCTCCAGACATGCGTGCGGCAGATCCGCGAACGCACCGGCATCGTCGCACGCTCGATGGTCTGGCCATACGGCGCGGAAAACCAGCCCGTGCGCAAGATCTCGACGTCGCTCGGCATGGACATCCAGTTCAGCCTCGATGCCGGCCCGAATACGCCGGACGTGCCGCTCGACCGGTTGCGGCGGATCCTGATGATGTACGACGTCGACATCGGCGGGTTCGAGCGGTCGATGCGCGAGCCGGCCTCCAACCGCGGCGACGTCGACATTCCCGAGCGCGTCGTGCAGGTCGATCTCGACCAGGTCTACGATCCCGACCCGGCGCGCCAGGAAGCGAATCTCGGCAAGCTGATCGAGCGCATCTACCGGATGCAGCCGAAATCGGTGTACCTGCAGGCGTACGCCGACCCGAAGGGCACGGGTGTCGCGGAATCGCTGTATTTCCCGAACCGGCACCTGCCGATGCGCGGCGACCTGTTCTCGCGCGCCGCCTGGCAGCTCAGCACGCGCTCGAACGTGCAGGTGTATGCGTGGATGCCGGTGCTCGCGTTCCGGCCGCGGGCGGACAAGCATCGCGGCCTGGAAGCCGTCAGCGCATACGGCGGCGCGCCGGCGCGCGAGAACGGCTCGCGCGTGTACCGCCTGAGCCCGTTCGACCCCGAAGCGCGGCTGTTCATCGAGCAGATCTACGAGGATCTCGGCAAGTACGCGTCGTTCAGCGGCATCCTGTTCAGCGACGACGCCGTGCTCGACGATTACGAAGACGCCGGCCGGCACGCGCTGAGCACGTATGCGCAATGGGGCCTGCCGGCCGACATCGGCAAGATCCGCGCGACACCCGACCTGATGAAGCGCTGGACGCGGCAGAAAAGCCGCTACCTGATCGACCTGACGCGCCAGCTGGAACAGATCGTGCTCGCGAACCAGAACGCCGGCGACGTGCTGACGGCGCGCAACATCTTCGCGCTGCCGGTGCTGAAGCCGGAATCGGAAGCGTGGTTCGCGCAGAACTACGACGATTTCCTCGCCACCTACGACTTCGTCGCGCTGATGGCGATGCCGTACATGGAACAGGCGCAGGATCCCGAGCGCTGGATGGACCAGCTCGTCGACGCCGTCCGCGCGAAACAGCTCGGCACCAGGCGCACCGTGTTCGAACTGCAGTCGTACGACTGGCACGCGCGCAAGGACATCGGCGGCACCGCGCTGCTCGCGCAGATGCGGCGCCTGCGCAGCAAGGGCGCGGTGAACTTCGGCTACTACCCGGACAACTTCCTGAACAACCAGCCGGATCTCGACACGATGCGCGACGTGATGTCGCTGAAGTCGCGCCTCGATCCGACTTCGATCAACGCGCTGATGCAGATGCAGAAAACACAGGGGACGAAGACGCCATGACCAGCCACAGCATCATCCAGCGCCTGCAGGATTTCGTCTTCTACTACCCGTTCTTCATGTCGTACCTGTGGATGATCGGCGGCGTCGTCCATTACTTCCTCCTCGAGGAAGGGCGCGTGCTGTCGACGCGCACGATCGCGGCGAGCGGGATCCCGAAGATCTCGATCGTCGTGCCGTGCTTCAACGAGGCGGCGAACGCGCAGAGCGTGATCCGCCACCTGAACGCGATGGACTACCCGAACTACGACATCATCGCGGTCAACGACGGCAGCCAGGATCGCACCGGCGAGATCCTCAACGAGCTGGCCGTCGAGATCCCGCGGCTGCTCGTGATCCATCACGCGCGCAACGAAGGCAAGGCGGTCGGGCTCACGACCGCGGCCGCGATGTCGAACGCGGAATACCTGCTGTGCATCGACGGCGATTCGCTGCTCGCGCACGATGCGATCGGCTGGATGCTCGAGCACTTCCTGACCGACCCTGGCGTCGGCGCCGTGACCGGCAATCCGCGCATCCGCACGCGCACCTCGCTGCTCGGCCGCATGCAGGTCGGCGAATTCTCGTCGATCGTCGGGCTGATCAAGCGCACGCAGCAGGTGTACGGCCGCATCTTCACGGTGTCCGGCGTCGTCACGATGTTCCGCAAGACCGCGCTCGCCGACGTCGGCTACTGGAGCGCGGACATGCTGACCGAGGACATCGACATCAGCTGGAAGCTGCAATGCCGCGACTGGCGCGTCGTATACGAGCCGCACGCGCTCAGCTGGATCCTGATGCCCGAGACGCTGATGGGGCTCTACCGGCAGCGGCTGCGCTGGTCGAAAGGCGGCATCCAGGTGCTGCTGAAATATGCGGGCACGCTCGCGCGGCCGACGCAGATGATGATGTGGCCGCTGTTCGCCGAGTACCTGATCGGCATCGCGTGGGCCTATTCGATGTCGTTCATCCTGCTGCTCGCGCTGGTGGACGTCGTCTATCCGCTGCCGCTGAGCTGGCACGTATCGGTCGTGCCGCACTGGCACGGGATGTTGCTGGTTGCGACCTGCATCCTGCAACTGATCATCGGCAGCATGATAGATCGTCAGTATGACGAAAAACTCCTGATGTACTTCCTGGACACCATCTGGTACCCCGTTGCTTTCTGGCTGATCAGCATGATCACCACCGTCGTCGCCCTGCCGGCCGTCGTGCTGCGGGGCCGCGGCAAGCGGGCCGTGTGGGTCAGCCCCGACCGAGGCATTCAACATGAAGAACGCGCCGATTATTGACCTCTCCCTGCGCACGCCGCGCGAAATGATCACCGAACGCGGCCGCGTCGCCGGGCTCGCGCAGGTCGTCTGGTTCCGTCTCGTGCGGCCCGCGCTGGTGGGCGCCGTATGGGCGTCGATCTGCATCTATACGTATCGCTACCTGCTGCCGTTCAACCCGGCCGAGATGCCGATCGAACAGATGGTGTTCTACGCGACCAGCATCGCGATCATCGCGGGCGCCATTGTCATGTGGCTGATCGCCGGGCGCGTCGTGCATCCGCTGGCCTTCCGGCTGCGCGTGTCGAAGATGCTGCGGCGTTCGGCCAGCGCAAAGGTGCGCTCGGTGCCGCCGACCGTACTGGCCAGCGCCCGTCGGCGCGGCGCGCGCCGCACGACGCGCATTCTCGTCGCGTCGCACGACGCGAACGGCTCGATTTCAGGCATCGAATGGGTCGCCCACGCGGGGCCGCCGCCCCGCGAGTAGGTCAGCGGAGCCGCGCCGCCGCGCACGAGGCCGCATCGGTGCCGCGCGGCGCCACTCCTGAAGCCGCACTGCCGCGCTGTGCCGGCAGGCCGGCAACCTTTTGCAGTTTTTGCAGACGAGGTGAATCATGTGCGGAATCGTCGGAGCAAGCGGCCTGAACAATCAGGTGCCGCAACTGGTCAATGCGCTGAGCCGGCTCGAGTATCGCGGCTACGATTCGTGCGGCATCGCCGTGCAGGACGACGGCCGCCTGCGCAGCGAGCGCACGCTGCGGCGCGTGACCGACCTGCAGGCCCGCGTGCTGACGCTGGGCCTCGAGGCGCAGACCTGCATCGCGCATACGCGCTGGGCGACACACGGCGCACCGTCGGAAATGAACGCGCATCCGATCATGTCCGGCGACACGATCGCGGTCGTGCACAACGGCATCATCGAGAACCACGACGCGCTGCGCGTTGAGCTGCGCGAGCGCGGCTACACGTTTCGCGGCCAGACCGACACCGAGGTGATCGCGCACCTGATCCACAGCCTCTATCGCGACGACCTGTTCGACGCGGTCGTGCGCGCGGTGAAGCGGCTGCACGGCGCGTATGCGATCGCCGTGCTGTGCGCGCGCGAGCCGCAGCGCCTCGTCGCCGCACGCGCGGGCTCGCCGCTCGTGATCGGCATCGGTGCCGAACAGAACTACCTCGCGTCGGATTGCGCGGCGCTCGGCGACCTGACCGACCGCTTCGTTTACCTGGAGGACGGAGACGTCGCACTGATCACGCCGGAGCGCATCGCCGTGGTCGACTCGGGCGGACACGACGCCCAGCGCCCGCTGTGCCAGGTGAAGGCGCGCGAAGGCGACGCCGCGCTCGGCCCGTACCAGCACTTCATGCAGAAGGAGATCTTCGAGCAGCCGAAGGCGATCGACAACACGCTCGACGGCATCGACACGATCTCGCCGGCGCTGTTCGACGCGACCGACGTCGCGCGCGCGCAACTGTCGAGAGTCAGGAGCGTGCTGCTGCTCGGCTGCGGCACCAGCTACTACGCGGGCCTGACCGCGAAATACTGGCTCGAGTCGATCGCGGGCGTGCCCGCCCAGGTCGAGATCGCCAGCGAATTCCGCTACCGCGACACGGTGGCCGATCCGCGCACGCTCGTCGTCGGCATCTCGCAATCGGGCGAAACCGCCGACACGATCGGCGCGATCGAACGGGCACGCGACATGGGCCAGGAAATGTCGATGGCGATCTGCAACGTGGCGACCAGCACGATCGCACGCAACGCGCCGCTGCGGTTCCTGACACGGGCCGGCATCGAGCTCGGCGTCGCGTCGACGAAGGCGTTCACGACGCAGCTCGTCGCGCTGTTCGTGCTGACGCTGACGCTCGCGCAGCTGCGCGGCCGGCTCGACGCGGCGCAGGTCGCGCAGCACCTGAAGCAGTTGCGTGCGCTGCCCGAGCGCATCGGCCACGCGCTCGCGCTCGAAACGCAGATCATGGGCTGGGCCGCGAAGTTCGCGCGTACCGAAAACGCGCTGTTCCTCGGGCGCGGCATTCATTTTCCGATCGCGCTGGAAGGCGCACTGAAGCTCAAGGAGGTGTCGTACATCCACGCCGAAGGCTATGCGGCCGGCGAACTGAAGCACGGCCCGCTCGCGCTCGTCACGAGCGCGATGCCGGTCGTCACGATCGCGCCGGACGACCGCCTGTTCCAGAAGCTGAAGTCCAACATGGCCGAGGTGCGCGCGCGCGGCGGGCGGCTCTACGTGCTGGCGGGCAGCGCACTCGAGATCGACGCAGACCGCGACACGCACCTGATCCGCGTGCGCGAATCGAGCGACCTGCTGTCGCCGATCGTCAACGTGATCCCGCTGCAACTGCTCGCGTATCACGTCGGCTGCGCGCGCGGCGCCGACGTCGACAAGCCGCGCAACCTCGCGAAATCGGTGACCGTCGAATGAGGTGGCGAGCGCGCCCGACGCAGGCGGTCGCGCGGTGCGTCGCGGCCGCGCTGTGCGGCGCATGCGGCATCGTCACGGCGCCGCCGGCCTTCGCCGCCACGCCGGCCGTGCATACGGTCACCGTGCCGGCCGCCCCGTCCCCCCACCCGGCCGCCGATCCGCGCAGCTTCATGCACGGCATCGGCGTGGCCGACGCCGGCAACGGCAAGCGCTGGGTGTTCTTCAGCAGCTCGGGCATCGTGCCGCGCGGCGCGATGCGCAGCGGCAACTGGCCGCATGACGTGTACGTCGGCGAATGGCTGCCCGGCGCGGCGCACCTGCTGCACGTCCATACGTTCATCAGCCGCCCCGAGGCGCAGGAACCCGTGTCCATCGCGCAGAACGCGCGCGGCGACATCTTCGTGACGTTCGAGGACGGCTGGAACGCGCCGCAGGAAGTCAGCCAGCGCTACGGCGTGTACCGCCGCGACCTGAAGCCGGTCAAGCCCTACCCGAACGACGTCGAATCGGGCGGCCACTCGGGGCACGTCGCCACGGCTGCCGACCGCTTCGTCGTGTTCTATTCCGCCGACTGGATCGACGGCGGCGGCGTCGACAACCTCGGCACCGGCAACGGCGTTTACGTGAAGACCTATGACGCGGCCGGGCGCGTGCTGAACCACGTCGCGGTCGCGCCGCACCGCCGCGAGTGGTGGCCCGTGGTCGCGGGCTCCCCGCATGCCGCCCTGCTCGTGTGGCAGAAGTTCATCGAAGGCAGCACGGACGCGACGCTCGAATACGCGATGTTCGACCCGGTCACTGCGAAGCTGGACAAGCTGGGGACGCTGAACGACGCGATCCAGTACTACGTTTACGCGTCGGCGTATGTGCCGGAGATCGACCGCTTCATCGTCGTCACGACGACGGCGGACGATCGCGGCATCGCGATGCTGATCGCGCCGGACGGCCGCCGCACGGCGACGCTCGACTGCCTGCCGGCGTCGGTGCGCGAATCCGGCATCGGGGTGTCCGGCACGCATGCGTACGTGCCGATCCGCGACGGGCGGCTGCTGACGCTGGCGCTCGGGCCGGCGGAGATCGCGGTCGGTGGTGTGCAGCGTTCGCCGATTCCGTGGGGCATGACGGGCATCGCCGGTTTCCCGGCGCGCGGCAGCGCGATGCATTTCGTGTCGCTGACACCGTCGGGCACGCGCGAAGCCGATTTCGAACCGGCGCATGACACGCCGATGCCGAAACGCGAAGCGCCTTGCTCGAGTCATTGAAGCGACATCGCGCCGGTATCGCGCGGCTCATGCCGGATGGGTGCGGTCAGTCCGCGTTTTCGCGCTCCAGTCCAAACCGCGCCATGCAATGCCACACCCATTTGGCCGTCTGATAGTCGAGTGTGCCGTCGCGCACGCGGCCGAGCACGGCCGGCGTCACGATGCGGTCGACGGCGAGGCGTTCGATCGCGCCGGCGGCCACGATCGTCGGATATGGGCAAGCGCCCGCTCTGCCGGGGAGTCCATGCGTGTTGTCCGGTCTCGTTGAATGCCGCCGGGCCGCGCGGCGCCGACGGTATCCTCGCGCCCGCGGCCCGGCGTCGGTTGCGGCTGGCCGCACCCCGGTGCGTGACGAAGCACGATACACCGTCGCGCGGAACCGGTCACCCGCCCCGCGCCGCAGTCGCCAGCGCCGCGCGTACCGGATAGACTGTCGCCCGATTCCTTCCATCGGCCGCGGCGCCCCGCCTCCTGCCGCCGCCGGAACGCCCCTTCCCGGAGAACGAATGCTGAAGCGCCAGTGGTTTTCGCTCGTGCTGCTGACGGTTTGCCTGCTAGGACAACGCGCGTCGGCCCAGTCCACGCTCGAACTCGACACCGACGGCACGGCCCGCACCCTCACCCGGCAGACGCTGCTCGCACGCCCCGACGCGACGGACATCCGTGTGCCGCGCGACATCGCGTACGGCCGGCCGATGACGTTCCGCGCGGTGCCGTTCGCCGCGCTGCTCGGCGACACGCCGCTGCCCGCCGACGGCGTGCTCGAAACGCGCGCCGCCGACGGCTTCGCCGCGCAACTGCCGCTGGATCTCGTGCGCCGCCGTGCGCCGGCCGGTGCCGTTCCGTGGCTCGCGATCGAGGACCCGGCCCATCCATGGCCGAAGCTGCCCGGCAAGCAGGTCAGTGCGGGGCCGTTTTATCTGGTGTGGCTCGGGCCGGACGCCGCGTCGGTGCGCGGCGAGCAGTGGCCGTACCAGATCGTGCGCGTCACGATCGAATCGTCGCCGCTCGCGCGCTGGCCGTCGCTTGCCGTGGATGCCGCGTTGCCTGCCGACGATCCGGCCCGTGCGGGGCAGCACCTGTTCGTCACGCAATGCCTCGCGTGCCACCGGCTCGACGGCGCGGGCAGCAGCCATGCCGGCCCTGACCTGAACACGCCGATGAACCCGGTCGACTACTTCCAGCCGGCCGCGCTGCGCCGCTACATCCGCAACCCGGCATCGGTGCGCGACTGGCCGGGCCGCGTCATGCCGGCGTTTCCGCCCGACCAGCTGAGCGACCGGGAACTCGAACAGATCGTCGCGTATCTCGCGTATATGGCGCGGCGCAAGGCCGCTCGATAACGCGCGGCCCGATTGCACGAGGAACGTTGATGACTTCAGGCGACACGCTGTTCACCATCGCATCGATCGACGCCGCGCAGACGCACCCGCTCCGGGCAGCGATCCTGCTGAACGGCGACCTGAACGCCTGCGAACTGGCTGGCGACCATGCGCCGACGACGCTGCATGTCGGCGTGCGCGACGACCGGTCGAACATCGTGGCGGTCGCCTCGCTCTGCGAGGAGCCGCGCGACGACGATCCGGCACGGCCCGCGTGGCGGCTTCGCGGAATGGCCGTTCATCCTGCCGTGCGCGGCATGGGCTTCGGGCGCGTGCTGGTGCAGGTATGCATGCGGCATGCGCAAGTGCACGGGGCCGCGCTCGTGTGGTGTACGGCACGCGAAGTGGCGTACCGGTTCTATGAAAAGCTCGGGTTTGCGGCCGATGGTGCATTGGTCACGATGCCGGGGCGCACCGATACTGCGTTTTACGTGATGCGTCGATACATCGATCGACATTCGCCGGCGGCCTGACGCGAATTTCGCGTTCGCGGCGCCAGGCCGAAACCGGCGCGGCCCGGCGCACACCCAGCCGCCTGGCCGCTGCCGTCACGCTCGGGCTCAGGCCTCTTGCGCGCTCCGCAACACCGCACGCAACAGCACATCCGCCCCCGCCGCCGCCCACTCGGGCGTAATCGCTTCGGCCTCGTTGTGGCTCAACCCGTCGACGCACGGCACGAAGATCATCCCGGTCGGCGCAACGCGCGCGACATAACACGCGTCATGACCCGCGCCGGACACGATGTCCATGTGCGACAGCCCGAGCGCCCGTGCCGCGTCACGCACCGCGTCGATGCAGCGCGGCGCGAACGGGATCGGCGCATACGTGAAAATCTGCTCGATCTGCACACCGAGACCCGCTTCATCGGCCACACGCGCAAGTTCGGCACGCAGCGCCGCGTCCAGTTCGTCGAGCACCGCATCGTCCGGATGACGAAACTCGACCGTGAAGAAGCAGCCGCCCGGCACCGTGTTGCGCGAGTTCGGCCGCGCCTCGATCATCCCGACCGTCGCGCGTGCGTCCGGCGCGTAACGGCGGCCGAGCACCTCGATAAACGAGATCATCCGCGCGGCGCCGACCAGCGCATCACGGCGGACCTCCATCGGCGTCGTGCCCGCGTGCGCGTCGACGCCGGTGAGCGTCACTTCGTACCAGCGCTGCCCCTGCCCGCCCGTCACGACGCCGATCGTCTTGCCCGCCCGTTCGAGAATCGGGCCCTGCTCGATATGCAGTTCATACGCCGCGTGCACCGGATAGCCGCCGACGGGCTCGGTGCCCGCGTAGCCGATCCGCGCCAGTTCCTCGCCGATCGTCCTGCCCGCGCCGTCGGTGCGCGACAGCCCGTATTCGAGCGTATAGACACCCGAGAACACGCCGGCCGACACCATCGCCGGCGCAAAACGCGAGCCTTCCTCGTTGGTCCAGATCACGACGTCGATCGGGCGCTCGGTCTCGACGCCCGCGTCGTTCAGCGCGCGCACGACCTCGAGCCCGCCGAGCACGCCGTAGATGCCGTCGTAGCGGCCGCCCGTCGGCTGCGAATCGGCGTGCGAGCCCGTCATGACCGGCGCGGCGTCGGGATTGCGCCCCGGGCGGCGTGCGAACACGTTGCCCATCCGGTCCACGCGCACCGTGCAGCCGGCGTCCTGCGCCCATTGCACGAACAGGTCGCGCGACTCGCGATCGAGGTCGGTCAGCGCAAGACGGCAGACGCCGCCCTTCGGCGTCGCGCCGATCTGCGCCATCCGCTCGAGCGACGCCCACAGGCGGTCGCCGTCGACGCGCGGCGCGCTCACGATATCCACGCTGCCATGATCGTCACGCATCGCCGTTCTCCGGCGCGGATTGCAGTGCGTAACGGAAATCGCAGCGCTTGCCGCCCTGCATGATCGTGCTCGTGCGCGTGAGCGCGATGTCCGGCGCATAACCCTGGATGAAATGGCTGTCGCGCGCGCAGCTCAGCAGATGCCCGATCTCGCCAAGCCCCATCGCGTGATACATCTCCGCGTAGCTGCAGCGATGCACGTCGTAGTCATAGTGCGCATCGTCCGCGCGCCGCACCTCGACGTCGAGCGCATCGTCCTTCTCCCACAGCACCTGCAGCGCGATGAACGACTTCACGCTCGTGCCGCCCGGCTCCTGCGCGGCGAACGTGCGGCCGGCGTCGACGGCCGCGCCGCGCACGGCTTCCGCGATCACGGCCTGCGCGCGCTCGGCGCCGAACTCGCGCTTCATGATCTCGTAGATCGGCTTGATGATTTCCGCTTCGATGCGGCGCCGCGCGAGGATCCCGAGGCGCGTGTCCTCGGGTGCGGCGGCGGATGTCTGGGTCGCTTCGGTCATGGGGATCGTCCGGGTCGTTTTATCGATGTGTCGCGCTGTGTCGCGCCGTGTTGTTTACTTGGTCGCGGTGCGCGAGCCGCCGAGCACGTCGACGACGGTCCACTTGCCGCCGCGCACCTGGTAGATCGTGAAGGCCGGGTCCTTCAGGTTGCCTTCGCCGTCGAACGCGATCCGCCCCGTCACGCCGGGCCGGTCGATCGCACGCACCGTCGCGACCAGCTTCGCCGGCTGCGTCGTGCCGGCCTTCTGCGCGGCCGCGATCAGCGTGGCCGCCGCGTCGTACGCGAACGGCGCATGCAGTTCGATCGGCGCACGGAAGCGCGCCTGGTATTGCGTGTCGAATGCCTTGCCGCCCGGCATCCGGTCGAGCGGCAGGCCCGGTTCGAGCGCCGTCACGCCGTCGCCGTCCTTGCCCGCGAGCGACAGGAAGGTCTGGCTCACGAAGCCGCCCGCGCCGAGCAGCGGCGCGTTCACGCCGAGCTGGCGCATCCGGCGCGCGATCGGCGCGGCTTGTGCATCGAGGCCGCCGAAGAACACGAGATCCGCGCGCTTGCCCTTGATCGCGGTCAGCACGCCGCTGAAATCGGTCGTCTTGTCGTTCACGTACTGGCGATCGACGATCGCCCCGCCGTTCGCCTGCACGCCCTTGATGAACTGGTCGGCGAGCCCCGCGCCGAACGACGTGCGATCGTCGATCACCGCGATACGCTTCGCCTTCAGCGTCTTCACCGCATACGCGCCCGTGAAGTTGCCGCCCGCATCGTCGTGACCCATGATGCGGAACGCCGTCGCATAACCCTGCTGCGTGTATTGATGGCCGGTGGACGCCGGCGCGATCTGCGGGATGCCCGCATCGCGGTAGACGCGCGATGCCGGCACGCTGCAGCCCGTGTTCCAGTGGCCGACGACGCCGATCACGTGCTGGTCGACGAGCTGCTGCGCGACCGCGACGGCCGTGCGCGGATCCGATTGATCGTCGGCCGCGACGAGCTTGTAGACGACCGGCTTGCCGCCGATGGTCGGATGCTTCGCGTTCGCATCGTCGATCGCGAGTTGCGCGCCGTTCTGCAGGTCCTTGCCGATCCGCGCGGACGGGCCGGTGAGCGGCGCGGCGAGACCGATCAGGACCGTCTGCGGCGCGGATTGCGCGAAGGCGGGAACCGAGGCGACCAGGGCGGCCGCCGAGAATGCGAGGCTGGCGTGGAGGAAAGCGATTTTCATGTGCGGGGATCGGTGGATCGAATCAAAACATGAAAAATATTAAATATTGAGCACCCAAACCCCAAATATCCAATTGTTGGATGCTTATACCGCTGGCGACACATTAACCTATATCACTGTAAATGCAGGATATTTTTGTGTTGTCGCTTACCCTGATTTTTCGATAAAATTCGACACATGAAAAATATCGAACAATTGCCGCACGATCCACCGCTGCGCGCGGTGCGTGCGTTCGAAGCCTTCGCGCGCCTCGGGTCGGTGACCGCCGCCGCGGGCGAGCTCGACATCACGCCGTCGGCTGTCAGCCATCAGTTGCAGCTGCTCGAGGCGTTCATCCAGACGCCGCTGACGGTGCGCGAGGGCCGGCTGCTCGCGCTCACCGACGAAGGCCGCGATTACTACCGCTCGATCAGCGCCGCGTTCTCGGTGCTGCGCAGCGCGACGCGCTTCGTGCGCGACCGCTCGTCGCTGCGGCAGATCACCGTCAGCCTGATTCCGTTGCTCGGCATCGGCTGGTTCATTCCGCGGCTGCATGCGTTCCTGGCCGACAACACGGACGTCGACGTCACGGTGTTGTATGCGCATCACCGCAACTACCGCAGCGATGCGTCGGACCTGTCGATCCGCTTCGGCACCGGCGACTGGCCCGGCTATCGCTGCGAACGCCTGCTGCCGGGCGCGATGGTGCCGATGTGCAGCCCGTCGTTCCTGAAGCGCCACGGGCCGTTCCGCACGCCGGCCGATCTCGCGCGCGCGCCGCTCGTGCACGACGAGGATCGCAGCACGTGGGTCAACTGGCTGCAGGGCGCCGGGGTGCGGCATGTGTCGCATGCGGTGGGGCCGATGTTCGAGGACGGCCAGTTGACGCTGAGCGCCGCGCGCGCGGATCTCGGCGCGGCATTGCTGCGCGCGCCGCTGGTCGAACGCGAACTGGCGAATGGCGAGCTCGTGAAACTGTTCGATCACGCGCTCGACGACGGGCGCGATTACTACCTGTGCACACGCGAGGACGCAGACATGCCGGACGGGGCGCGGCGGCTGGCGGAGTGGTTGAGGAAGATGGCGGGGATGTGAGCGGGGTACGCTGCGCCGATTCGCTTGCTACCGTCTTGCGGCCGAAAGATCTGGTATATATGATATGCATATCATATATCGGAGGCTATCATGAGCCGAATTCTGGTCGATCTGTCGGACGGCCAACTCGACGAGTTGGCCGTCATCGTCGAGACTCAACATCGTCCCCGCGCCGCAATCATCCGCGACGCGATCGATGCCTATATTGCCTTGCACAAGCACCGGCTTGCCGACGACGTCTTCGGTCTCTGGAAAGATCGCAAGGTCGACGGGCTCACCTATCAGGAAGAACTGCGCTCGGAATGGTAAAAGCTCTCTTCGATACCAACATCCTGATCGACTATCTGGGCGGCGTGGAATCCGCTCGTGCGGAACTGGGCCGCTACGACTATCGGGCGATCAGCACGATCTCGTGGATGGAGGTCCTGGCCGGCACGTCCGCACAGGACGAGGCACCCATCCGCGCGTGGCTGTCGTCGTTCGATGTCATCGCACTGGACAGCCCGGTTGCGAATCGTGCCGTGGCAATCCGCAAGGAACGCCGCATACGCCTTCCCGATGCAATCGTCTGGGCATCGGCACAAGTGAACGGTCTACTGCTCGTGTCGCGCAACACGAAGGACTTCCCTGCCACCGAACCCGGCGTTCGCGTGCCCTACAAGCTCTGAGTCAGCGCCAAGTCACCTCCGAGTCCGAGCCCGTTGTATGCGCCGGAACTCGGCCCTCCCGCAGCACCTGATACGAACGCGCGAGACGACCATCCTGCGCACGCAATGTGCCAGCTACTCGCGCCGGCACGTCACGCCAAACTGCCCCGCTGTCAACCCGCATTCATCGGCTATCCGCCCACCGCCTCACAAGCCCCCCAAGCCCCACCCAATCAAGGGCCGGAAGCAGATAGAAATTCCCGATGCCCCGGATTGAAACAAGCAATTTCACAAGCTCAGGGTGAACCCGGATACTGGCAACACTCCACTCACCACTGAAGCAAAGGAACTCACCAGATGCCGATCATCAACACCCAAATCAAGCCGTTCAAGGCAACCGCTTACCACAACGGCGACTTCGTGCCCGTCTCGGAAGAGAACTTCAAGGGCAAGTGGTCCGTCGTCGTGTTCTACCCGGCCGACTTCACGTTCGTCTGCCCGACCGAGCTGGGCGACCTCGCCGACCGTTACGCGGAATTCCAGAAGCTGGGTGTCGAAATCTACGGCGTGTCGACCGACACGCACTTCACGCACAAGGCATGGCACGACACGTCGGACACGATCGGCAAGATCAAGTACCCGATGATCGGCGACCCGACGCTCACGCTGTCGCGCAACTTCGACGTGCTGATCGAGGAAGAAGGGATGGCACTGCGCGGCACGTTCGTGATCAACCCGGAAGGCGAGATCAAGCTGTGCGAAATCCACGACAACGGCATCGGCCGCGACGCAGGCGAACTGCTGCGCAAGGTGCAGGCTGCGCAATACATCGCGGCGCACCCGGGTGAAGTGTGCCCGGCCAAGTGGACGCCGGGCGCGGAAACGCTGACCCCGTCGCTCGACCTGATCGGCAAGATCTGACGATCGCTCCGCGCGCCTCGCCCGAGGCGCGCGAGACACACGAAGACGGGCCGCCGCCGCATGCGGCCCGCGCCCTCCTCCGGCACGACGTGCCCGACCAGAATCATCAATACGGAATCCGAAACGCCATGCTCGACGCCAATCTCAAGAACCAACTGAAAGCGTACCTCGAAAAAATCACGCGCCCGATCGAACTCGTCGCTTCGCTCGACGACGGCGCGAAATCGCAGGAACTGCTGGCGCTGCTGAACGAGATTGCGTCGCTGACGGATCGCGTGACCGTGACCGAACGCCGCGACGACGCCGAGCGCAAGCCGTCGTTCTCGATCGGCGAGCCCGGCAAGCCGGCCGGCATCCGCTTCGCCGGCATCCCGATGGGCCATGAATTCACGTCGCTCGTGCTCGCGCTGCTGCAGACCGGCGGCCACCCGATCAAGCTCGACGACGACGTGGTCGAACAGATCCGCGCGCTCGACGGTGACTACGCGTTCGAAACGTATTTCTCGCTGTCGTGCCAGAACTGCCCGGAAGTCGTGCAGGCGCTGAACGTGATGTCGCTGATCAACCCGCGCATCCGCCACGTCGCGATCGACGGCGCGCTGTTCCAGGATGAAGTCGAGTCGCGCCAGATCATGGCCGTGCCGACGATGTTCCTGAACGGCGCGTCGTTCGGCCAGGGCCGCAGCAGCGTGAAGGAAATCCTCGCGAAACTCGATACGGGTGCCAGCGCACGTGCGGCGAAGTCGCTCGAGAACAAGCCGGTGTTCGATACGCTGATCGTCGGCGGCGGCCCGGCGGGCGCGGCAGCCGCCATCTACTCGGCACGCAAGGGCATTGCGACGGGCGTCGTCGCCGAGCGTTTCGGCGGCCAGGTGCTCGACACGATGGCAATCGAAAACTTCGTGTCGGTGCAGGAAACCGAAGGGCCGAAGTTCGCGACCGCGCTCGAGCAGCACGTGAAGCAGTACGACGTCGACATCATGGACGTGCAGCGTGCCGATGCGCTGATTCCGGGCGACGTGCACCAGATCCGCCTCGCGAACGGCGCGGTGCTGAAGGCGAAGACGATCGTCCTCGCGACCGGCGCGCGCTGGCGCGAAATCAACGTGCCCGGCGAGCGCGAATACCGCAACCGTGGTGTCGCGTACTGCCCGCACTGCGACGGCCCGCTGTTCAAGGGCAAGCGTGTCGCAGTGGTCGGCGGCGGTAACTCGGGCGTCGAGGCCGCGATCGACCTCGCCGGCATCGTGAAGGCCGTCACGCTGATCGAATACGGCGCGCAACTGCGCGCGGACGAAGTGCTGCAGCGCAAGCTGCGCAGCCTGCCGAACGTCACGATCGTCACGCAGGCGCAAACGATCGAGCTGACCGGCGACGGCAGCAAGCTGAACGGCCTCGTCTACAAGGATCTGCGCTCGGGCGACACGCAGCGCATCGATCTGGAAGGCGTGTTCGTGCAGATCGGCCTCGTGCCGAACACCGAATGGCTGAAAGGTACGGTCGAACTGTCGAAGCACGGCGAGATCGTCGTCGATGCGCGCGGCGCGACGTCGGTGCCGGGCGTGTTCGCGGCCGGCGACGTGACGACGGTGCCGTTCAAGCAGATCGTGATCGCGGTGGGTGAAGGCGCGAAGGCATCGCTCGGCGCGTTCGACCACCTGATCCGGCAGGACGTTGCACCGGTTGCCGCCGCGCAGCCGCAGGCCGAGGAAGCGGTCGCCGCGTAACGCGCGTCGCACATCGGCACAACAGTTTGTCTCTCTTGGCCCCGCATGCTTTGGTCGGCGTGCGGGGCCCTTTTTATTCCAGGTGCGATCGCGGTTACTTGGTCGTGGTCGGGGCGTCGTTCACCGGCGCCGGTGACGGCGGCTTGACACTGCTCGACTGCCTGACCAGTTGCTCGGTCATCGCAGCGGCAACCGGATTCGCGCCCGACGACGAACCGCCTTGCCGGTACGAACCGGCGCTCGACGATATCGATGATGTCGACGACATCGACGACGCCGGCGGCGGCAACGACGGATCGAGCTTCGCCGATTCCCTCACGAGCGCGGCCGTCTCCGGCGTTTCGGATTTCGTGGCGGAAGGCGCCGCGGCCGCGTGGCGTTCGAGACCGTCGCGCTTGCGCGGCGCGCGTTCCGTGACCTGCGCGGGGGCAACCGCCCGGGCAGGTTTCGCAGCCGGCGCTGCGGCCGGCGGGGTCGAATCCTGCGCATCGACGGTCACGACGTTGACCTTCGGCGGCGGCGCGCTCGGCTGCGCTTTCTCGCTGACGACAGGAACGGCGGGGACGGATGCGGGTGCGGCACTGACACGCGCGGGTGCGGGTGCGGGCGTTGCCGGGGCGGGTGGCTGCGGGGAAACGGCTGCCTGCTTCGATGCGGTATCGGCCCGGGCCGCCGGGGCCGGCGGCGCGATGGCGCCCTGCACCGCGTGATCGTTGTTCGCCGGTGCCACGGCCGCCGGCGCGGCCGAATCGCCGATGCCGGCGTCTTCGATCGCACGGTGGTCCGCGCGCAGGAGCATCACGTAGGCAGTGCCGGCCGCGGCTACCAGGAGCCCACCGGCGATCATCAAGGTCTTGCGGGTACTCGTCATGCTTGCTCACCGATCATGTCGACGTGAACAAGCCATCATACGCGGCGATCGGCCGCCGATCCCGCATGAATACATTTGGTTGCATTGTGCCGGCAGCAGGTCGTCACGATGTTCGTCAGACGTATCGCCGCCCCGCTCCGGCACGGCCGGAACGCCGCCCTTACTCCGGAAACGGCAATTCGGTCTGCCCGTCCGCGCGCATGCCGAACGTGTTCAGCGTCATCGCGACGAGCGCGTAGTAGCCGAGCAATGCAACGAGATTCACGACGGTTTCGTGGCCGAAGCGTGCTTGCGCCCGCGCGAACGTCGCGTCGCTCACGCGCCGCGTGTCGTACAACTCGCTCGCGAACGCGTGGATCAGCGCATCGTCGTCCGATTCGAATGCGGGCGCGACGCCGAGTCGAATGGCGTCGGCCGTCGCGGCCGGCAACCCCGCTTCGAGCGCGATCGGATGGTGGATGTGCCACTCGGCCTGCGAGCGCCAGCGCGCGGCCGTCACGAGAATCGCGAGTTCCGACAACCGCAGCGGCAGGCCCGTGCGATAACGGCAGAACGCGCCGAGCTTCTGCGCGTGCTGGGCCAGCTCGGGGCTCGCGATCCAGCCGAGAAACGGCCCGTTCAGGTTGCCGCGCGGGCCGCTGAGGATGTCGGCCAGCACGGCCTTCTGTGCGTCGGTGGCCGACGCGGGATCGAACGGCGGTAGTCTGTCTGTCATGGTCATGTCCCGATGAGGTGCGGATGCGTTCACGCGCCGGCCGACGCGAGCGCAGCATCGATCGCGCCCGACAGCCGCTCGACGATCGTGTCGATCTGCTGCGTGGTGCAAATGAAAGGCGGCGCAACGAGGATGTGATCGCCGTGAACGCCGTCGATCGTCCCGCCCATCGGATACACCATCAACCCGCGCTGCATCGCTTCGCGCTTGACCGCCGCGTGCAGCTTCAGCGCGGGATCGAACGTCGCCTTCGTGTCGCGATCGCGCACGAGCTCGACGCCGACGAACAGCCCGCGGCCGCGCACGTCACCCACATGCGGATGCGCGCCGTAATGCTCGCGCAGCGACGCGCGCAACTGCTCGCCGCGCGCCTTCACGTTGTCGAGCAGCTTCTCTTCGGCGATCACACGCTGCACTTCGAGCGCGGCCGCGCACGCGGTCGCATGGCCGAGGTACGTGTGGCCGTGCTGGAAGAAACCCGAGCCGTCGACGATCGTCCGGTAGATGCGGTCGCTCACCAGCGTCGCGCCGATCGGCTGGTAGCCCGCGCCGAGCCCTTTCGCGATCGTCAGCAGATCGGGCGCGACGCCGTCTTCGTCGCACGCGTACAGGTAGCCCGTGCGGCCCATCCCCGACATGATCTCGTCGAGGATCAGCAGCACGCCGTACTTGTCGCACACCGCGCGAATCTTCTTCAGATACGTGCGCACCGGCGGCACCGCGCCGGCCGTTGCGCCCACCACCGTCTCCGCGACGAACGCCGCGACATTGTCCGCGCCGAGCTCGACGATCTTCTGCTCGAGCTCGTCCGCGAGGCGCTGCGCATACGCTTCGTCGGTTTCGCCCGCCAGCTGGTCGCGATAGGCAAAACACGGGCTCACGTGGTGCGCCTCGATCAGCAGCGGCAGGAACGGCTCGCGCCGCCACGCATTTCCACCGATCGCGAGCGCGCCGAGCGTGTTGCCGTGATAGCTCTGGCGTCGCGCGATGAAATGGCGGCGCTGCGGCTCGCCCTTCTCGACGAAATACTGGCGCGCGAGCTTCAGCGCGGCCTCGACCGCCTCGGAGCCGCCCGACACGAAATACACGTGTTCGAGGCCGGCTGGCGCGGCTTCGACGAGCCGGTCGGCAAGTTCCTCGGCCGCGTCGGTCGTGAAGAACGACGTGTGCGCGTAGGCCAGTTGCTGCGCCTGCCGCTTGATCGCGTCGATCACGCGCTGGTTGCTGTGGCCGAGACACGAAACGGCCGCGCCGCCGCACGCGTCGATATAGCGTTTGCCGGTCGAGTCGATGATCTCGATGCCGTCGCCTGCGACGGCGACGGGCAAGGTGGCGCGCGGAGCGCGATGGAAAACGGTCGTCATGCGTTGCCTCATGGATCAGGATGCGTCGTGCGCGCGTCCGGACGGCACGATGCGCGTCGCGAAACGCTGCGTGCCTTGTTGGTGAATGGTGACGTCGATCGACGCCGCGCCGATCGCGAACACGGCCGTGGCCAGCGTATTTTCGTCGTCGGGGTCCGCAGGATCGTCGCGGTAGATCGGCAGCCCTTCCGGTGCACGATCGCCGAGCACGCGCAGCAGCGCGGCTTCATCGATCGCGTCGATACCGGGAACGAGCGCGTCGACGCGGCGCTGGCGGTCGGCCGACGATTGCGTGACGATCTGCGCCTCTGCTCCACAGCCCGGATGCACGAGATGATTCGCGTGCCCGGCGAGCGTCGCCACGTCGACGACCGAGCAGCGCGCAGCACTCGCCTCGATGCTCAGCAGCCGCGTGTCGCCGGTCGCGCCGAGCGTATGGTGAAAGCCGCTCGCGCGCGCATTCACGCGCAGCACGTCGACGGCCTCGTCGAGCGACGCCGCATCGAGCACGGCGCGCGCCAGGATCATGCGCGGCACGCCCGGCGCGGGCGTCCTGATCCGCAGGTTGTTGATCGCCTGCACGATCCCGGCCCGGTTCGCGGCAAAGGTGTGCCCCGGCAGCGAGCCCGGGTAGTAGAAACTGACGAAGCCCGGCTTGCCCACGGGCTGCACGTCGACGAGCAGGCAGCGCTCGCGCAGGAACGGATCGCCGTCCTCGTTGTGCGCGATCCAGCGCGTGCCGGCCGCGTCGCGCGCGGCCAGCGTCGTGCAGCCGTCCGGCGCGTTGTGGATCAGCTCGCCGCGGCAGTTCCACAGGAAGATATCCCCGGCCGGCCAGCCGACACCCGCCGCGATCCCGTCCAGTTCCGCGACGAGATCGGGGTACGCGGCCAGCGCCGCCTGCCGCAGCGCATCGACGAACGGATGGCCGCGCCAGCGGCGCACGGCCTGCCACGCGCTGCTCTGCTGCATGTACGCGTCGAACACGGGACGGGCGAGCTCGCCGAGGCGCACGCCGATGTCGAACGGCGCACCGGCGATGACGGGGGAAAGGGAAAGCGGCATGTCGGCCATTTCGGTTTCGTTCAGGACACGTGTTTCAGGAATTCCTTCAGGCGCGGGGTCGGCGGCCGGTCGATCAGGTCGACCGGATGGCCGTCCTCGGCAATGCCGCCCTGATCCATGAACAGCAGGCGCGTGCCGACCCGTTTCGCGAAGCCGATCTCGTGCGTGACGACGATCATCGTCATCCCTTCGTTGGCGAGATCCTGCATCACTTTCAGCACTTCGTGGCGCAATTCCGGATCGAGCGCCGACGTCGGCTCGTCGAACAGCATCAGCCGCGGCCGGATCGCGAGCGCACGCGCGATCGCGACGCGCTGCTGCTGGCCGCCCGACAGCTCCGACGGGTAATGATTCGCGCGCGATTCGGGGCCGACCTTGTCGAGCAGCGCCATCGCCTGGTCGCGTGCGTCGGCACGTGACGCGCCGCGCACCTGGCAACATGCGATGTCGAATTAGACCTTAGTGCAACAAGTGTTGTCAACCGCGATACTACGACAACAAAAAAACGCGCAACGGATAAATGCATCGAAACAAACCCGGGGCGCGCGGCGCGGATAAATCGGAAGAATGGGAGTGTGGCGCGGGGCGAAGCACCCGCGCCGAACGGCGTCGGCGCCTGAGCGTAGTTGGCGGTGACCGGGCCGGCTTGCTGCCCCAGGCGTCACGCACGAGAGGAGGAGGATGGCGCGGGCGCCCGGACAACCGTCGCGGCCCGCGCATTGGGTTTGTCAGCGTGAAGCGTCGGCGATCGGGTACGGTGCCGTGGCGGGGCGGCGTCCCCCGCGACGCAGGCTACCGCCGGCGTGTCTCAACGAATGTTGCGACGTGCGCGCGGAACCGCCGGAAGCGAGGCCCGCGCGCCGATGCGACGTCGCTTACACCGCCACCCCGCTTGCCTGATGCGACACGAGCCGCGCATACGCACCCTGCCGCGCCAGCAGGTCCGCATGCCGTCCGGCCTCGATCACGCTGCCCTGCTCCATCACGAGGATCAGGTCGGCATTGCGCACGGTCGACAGCCGGTGCGCGATGATGATCGACGTGCGCTGCGTCATCAGGTCTTCCAGCGCCGCGCGGATCTGCTGCTCGCTGATCGTATCGAGGTGGGATGTCGCTTCGTCGAGGATCAGCACGGGCGCATCCTTCAGGAACGCACGCGCGATCGCGACGCGCTGGCGCTGGCCGCCCGACAACTGCACGCCGCGCTCGCCGACGCGCGTCGCGAGCCCGTCCGGCAGCCGCGCGACGAATTCGCCGAGCGCCGCATGCTCGATCGCGCGCTGCACGTCCGCGTCGGACGCGTCGTTCGCCGCGAGCCGGATGTTCGCCTCCAGCGTGTCGTTGAACAAGTAGGTATCCTGCGCAACCAGCGCGATGTGCTGCCGCAGGTCGTCGAGCCGCAGGTCGCGCAGGTCGACGCCGCCGAGCGTCACGCGGCCCTGCTGCGGATCCCAGAAGCGCAACAACAGGCTCGCGACCGTCGACTTGCCGGCGCCCGATGCACCGACGAGCGCGACCGTGCTGCCGGGCGCCATCTCGAAGCTCACGCGGTCGAGCGCAGGCACGTTGCGGCCCGGGTACGTGAAGGACGTCGCCTCGAAGCGCACCGCCGGATCGGCGGGCAGCGCATGCGTGCCGTCCGTCACCGGCACGGGCTCCTTCTCGAGCGCGCGCAGGCGGCGCGTCGACGCGATCGTGTCGGCGAGCTGGCGCGCGACCTGGCCGATTTCGGCAACCGGCATGAAGGCAGCCACCGCGACCAGCACCAGCAGCGGCAACGACTCGCGCGGAAACCAGCCGCGCGCGCACAGCAGCGCACCGAGCGCCGCGACGACCAGCCCGCCGAGCCCGCTCGCGACTTCCAGTGCGGCGCTCTGCGTCGACAGATCGTCGAGCAGCCTGGCGCGTTGCTTCCGGTATGCATCGACTTCGGCCACGAACGCTTCGCGCCGGCGCGCGACGGCCTGGAACGCGGTCAGCTCCGCGAGCCCCTGGATCGTCTCGGTCAGGTGCGCGCCGAGCTGGCCGAGCGCTTCGCGCGCGCCGGTGCCGAGCCGGTCGACCTCGCGCCGCGCCAGCACCGGTGCAAGCCCGGCCCACAACAGGAACGGCAGCAGCGCGAGCGCGAGCGGCCACGCGACCGACGCGAGCAGCACCAGCACGGCGGCCGGCACGAGCACCGCGACGAACGCGGGCGCCAGCGTATGCGCATAGAAATACTCGACGGTCTCGACGTCCTGCGTCGCGAGCGACACGAGATCGCCGGAACGGCGGCGCAGCAGCCCGGCCGGCGCGAGGCGTTCGAGCGTCGCGAACAGCGCGATGCGCATTTCCGCGAGCAGCCGGTACGCCATGTCGTGCGCGAGCCACGATTCGAGCCAGTGCAGCACGGCCGCCACCGGCGCGATCACGAGCAGCGCCGTGACGAGCGCCGGGCTCACATGGCCGCCCGGTACCGCACCGACCACCAGCGCGCCGATCACGCCGACGCCGATGAACGCGAGCACGCGGCCGATCCCGAACAGCACCGTCAGCACGACCTTGCCCGTCCACGGCCGCACGAACCGCAGCAGCGTCCGCAGTGTTTCCGGCCAGCCGATCTCCGCCGCATCGTCGTTCAGCGGCCGCACTTGCGGGCCGGACGACGCGCGCGCGGTCGCGCCGGCCGTCGTCGCCACGCCGGCCGATTCGGCGACCGCTTCCAGTTGCGGCCCCATCAACCGCCGATACGGGCCGTCACGCGCGATCAGCGCCGCGTGCGTGCCCTCGTCGACCACCTGCCCCTGGTCGAGCACCAGGATGCGGTCGGCGCCGATCACGCTGGACAGCCGGTGCGCGAGCACGAGCGTGGTGCGCCCGCGCGTGAGCCGGTCGAGGGCCTGCTGGATCAACGCTTCGTTCTCCGCGTCGACCGATGACAGCGCCTCGTCGAGCAGCAGGATCGGTGCGTCGCGCAGCAGCGCGCGGGCAATCGCGAGGCGCTGGCGCTGGCCGCCCGACAGCATGAGCCCGCGTTCGCCGATGCGCGTCGCATAACCGTCCGGCAGCGCCGAGATGAAATCGTGCGCGTTGGCCGCACGCGCGGCGGCGATCATGTCCGCGTCGCTCGCGTCGGGGCGGCCGAGCCGCAGGTTGTCGGCGACGCTGCCGTCGAACAGCGTCGCATCCTGCGCGACGACCGCGATCATCTCGCGCACCTGGCCGGCATCGAGCGTCCGCACGTCGCGGCCGCCGATGCGGACCGCGCCGCCCTGCGCATCGTGCTGGCGCAGCAGCAGGCGCACGATGGTCGATTTGCCCGCGCCGCTCGGCCCGACGATGGCGACCGTCTCGCCTTCGCGAACCGAGAAGCTCAGCGCCGCATGCGCGTCGGCGCGACGCCCCGGATACGCGAAGCTGACGGCGTCGAACGCGATCTCCGGCCGCAGGCCCTGCACGCGCGGCGCATCGGTGGAAGGCGTGTGGCTCTGCGCGTCGAGCAGCGCATGGATCGCATTCGCCGCCGACTGGCCGATCATCCCCTGATGCAACACCGAACGCAGGTCGCGCAGCGGCCGGAAGATCTCGCTGCCGGCCATCAGCACGATCAGCAGCGCCTCGAGGCTCATGTCGCCGTGCCGCACGCGCCACGCGCCGACCGCGATCGCGGCGGCCGCGCCGAGGCCGGTGCCGAGATCGGTGAAGAGCCGCGTCAGCAGGCCGAGCGCGAGCACCCAGAACGTGCTGTCGGACAGCGCGCGTGCCTTCGCGGCCAGCTTCGCGCCGAACGCCGTGCCTTGCCCGAACGCCTTCAGCGTCGGCAGGCCTTGCACCGCGTCGAGAAACTCCTCGCCGAACGCCTTGAACGCGGCCGAGCGCGCGAGCGCCGCGCGCTTGTCGGCACGATGCACGAGTTGCGGCAGCGCGAGCGTGACGAGCGCCGCGACCAGCAGGATGGCGGCCGTCGGCACGTCCCACCACGCGAGCACCGCGAAGATCATCACCGGCGCGCAGGCGGCGATCACGAGCTGCGGCAGGTAGGTGCCGAAAAAGGTCTGCAGCTGCTCGACGCCGTCGACGACGGCCAGCATCACGCCGCCCGTGCGTTCGCCGCTGAACCATGCGGGGCCGAGCGCCGCGATCCGGTCGAACAGCCGCGCGCGCAGCGTGGCCTGCACACGCCCGGCCGTGTGCTGCGCGAGCACCGTGCGGCGATGGTCGAGCCACGCGCGCAGCAGCACGCAGGCCGCCGTTGCAACGACGGCTTCGCCGATGCTGCGCGCCGGCGCGCCGGAAAAGACCAGCGCCAGCACGCGGCCGAGGAACACGAAGCGCAGGATCCCGACACCCATCGCGAGCAGTCCGAGCGCGACGGCCGCGGCGACCCGCCAGCGCAATCCCGCCATCATTGCCCATAGTCGTCGGTCGAAATACATGAAGCCCTCCGGTAGTGTCTGGTTGCATTTTTCTTGACCGGATCGAGGCTACCCGCGCGGCCCGCGCGCGGCAAAAGATGATTTTTCAACGGGTGTTGAGTCAACTACAATACCCGCCATGTCGCACCTCCCTCCCCTCAGCGCGTTGCGGGCTTTCGAGGCGGCCGTCCGCCTCGGCGGGTTCGCGCGCGCGGCGGTCGAGCTGAACGTGTCGACGAGCGCGGTCAGCCACCAGATTCGCGCGCTCGAGGAATCGCTCGGCGCGCGGCTGCTCGAACGCAGCACGGGGCTCGGCGGCATCGGCCTCACGCCGGCCGGCGAGCGCCTGCTGCCGGCCGTCAGCGATGCGCTGTCGCGCCTCACCGATGCCTGCGCCGAGATTCGCGGCACCGCGCAACGGCTCACCGTTTCCGCCAACGCGCCGTTTTCGGCAATGTGGCTCGCACGCCGCCTCGCGGAATTCTCGTCGCTTCATCCCGACACGCCGCTGCACGCCGTCGTGCTCGACGACGAACCGGATTTCGCGCGCAGCGGCGTCGATCTGGCGATCGTGCACGTGCCCGCGCACCGGCTGCGGGACGACGACGACGTGCTGATCCGGGAGACGGTGTTCCCGGTGTGCAGCCCCGAGCTGTTTCCGTACGCATCGGGGCACGTGTGCCGCTCGCGGCTGCTGCAGGAGATGCACGAGAACAGCCCCGAGATCGA
This sequence comes from Burkholderia sp. HAN2018, assembly GCF_024704855.1. Taxonomy (NCBI): domain Bacteria; kingdom Pseudomonadati; phylum Pseudomonadota; class Betaproteobacteria; order Burkholderiales; family Burkholderiaceae; genus Burkholderia; species Burkholderia sp. HAN2018. Next base: position 47,937 of record NZ_QOBB01000012.1, read on the forward strand.
CTGGCACAACTGGGCATCGGAATTCGGCTTGCCGGACGACTTCGAGACGAAGATCGTCCGTTACAGCAGTTTCAGCCAGGTGATCGGCGCGGCAGTCGGCGGCGCGGGCATCGCGCTCGGCCGCGTGCCGCTGATCGAACCCGAACTGCGCAGCGGGCGCCTGGTTCCGCTGGTGCCGGGCCTCGCACGCGATGCGTCATGGCGCTTCGTGCTGCGTCGCAACCCGTCCGCGCGGCACCGGCTGCTCGATCCGTTGATCGCGTTCCTGCGTCGCGAAGCCGAAGCCGCGCCACCCGCCACGCTCGCAAAGATCGTTGCGCCCGCATCCAACGATAGCCACGCGCGCGGCGCGGGCGGCGCCTGACGGGCCGGCGCACGAAGCCGGCCTCGCCTTGCCTGCCGGCACCTACGGCGCAGCGAAGAACAACGCGACCACGCACGCCATCCCGCCGAACCACACGAGCGAACGCAGCGACGCCCAGTTCAGCAGGTACATCAGCATGTAGACGATCCGGATCGCGACGAACGCCATCGCGAGCTGGTCGACGCGATGCACGTTCGCGCCGTTGTGCCATGCCACCACCAGCGCGGCCGTGAACAGCGCGAGCGCCTCCCATGCGTTCTGGTGCGCGGCCTGCGCCCGCGCGCGCCAGCCTTCGAGCTTCGCCAGGTAGTCGCGCGGCGCGCGGTTGTCGTAACCCTTGCGGGCCTTCGCGAGAAACGTCATCGTGAACGGCAACAGCGCGACGATGAACAGGCACAGCTGGGACGTCGTCATCAAAAGTCTCCTCCTTTATCGTTACATTGATCAATGACAAGATCGCCGAGAGCTTAGCATTGCGTCATGCCGTTCGCGCACCGGTTTTCTAGACGGGAGACTCGGCTGCGCGGCCTGTCGACAGCCGCGCCCAGCCGGGACGAACACAAAAATTTCCACCAAATCGTCGACAAATACGTTAATTAAAACTGGTCGAACACCAATAAGATAGCGCTCAACACTGGCCCGGCGTGTTTTCGCGCCGGACAGCCGAACCCACGCCGCCGCGCGCGCCCAACGACATCCGATCCGAGACATCGCCATGCCCCGTCCCATCGTCGCCCATATCCGCCCTGACGCCATCCGCCACAACCTCGACTTCATCCGCCGCACCGCCGCGCAATCGCGCGTGTGGGCCGTCGTCAAGGCCGACGCATACGGCCACGGCATCGAGCGGGTCTATCCGGGCCTCGCCGCCGCCGACGGCATCGCGCTGCTCGACCTCGACGAAGCCGTGCGCGTGCGCGAACTCGGCTGGGACAAGCCCGTGCTGCTGCTCGAAGGGATCTTCGAGCCGGCCGACGTCGAGCTGGCCGACCGTCATCGGCTGACGGTGTCCGTGCACTGCGACGAACAGCTCGACCTGCTGATCGCGGCAAAGCCGCGGCAACCGATCGACATCCAGCTCAAGATGAACTCCGGGATGAACCGCCTCGGCTACCGGCCCGACGTTTTCCGCGCGGCGTGGGAGCGCGCGGCCGGCGCGCCGTCGATCGGCAAGATCACGCTGATGATGCATTTCGCGAACGCCGACGAAGGCCAGGCCGACTGGCAGCTCGAACAGTTCGATGCGGCCACGGCGGGGATTCCCGGCGAGCGTTCGACGTCGAACTCGGCGGCCGTGCTGTGGCATCCGCATGCGCACCGCGACTGGGTGCGGCCCGGCACGATCCTGTACGGTGCATCGCCGACGGGTGCGTCGCGGGATATCGCCGACACGCCGCTGATGCCCGCGATGACGCTGACGAGCAAGATCATCGGCGTGCAGACGCTCGCGCCGGAAGAAACCGTCGGCTACGGCCGCCGCTTCACGGCCGACCGGCCGATGCGGATCGGCGTCGTCGCATGCGGTTATGCGGACGGCTATCCGCGCCACGCGCCGACCGGCACGCCGATCGCGGTGGACGGCGTGATGACGCGCGTCGTCGGCCGCGTGTCGATGGACATGCTGACCGTCGACCTGACGCCGTGCCCGGACGCGGGCATCGGGTCGAGCGTCGAGCTGTGGGGCGACCAGGTGAAGGTGGACGACGTGGCGGAAGCCAGCGGCACGATCGGCTACGAGCTGATGTGCGCGCTCGCGCGCCGCGTGCCGGTCGTGATCGTGCCGCCCGGTGCGTCGAGCGAACAGCCGGCGCTGCGGACCGGAAGCTACGGGCGCTGACACGGGTCGCTGCGGCGGCGCGCCGCAAGTGCCGCTTCGGTTGCGGGCTGCCTCGGGCAGCCCGTTTGTTTTCCGGTGTACGGGACAGGCCCGGGTTACGGCCCTTCTGCGCCGTTCGCCGGCCTTCGACGTCGCACTACGAACGCCACGTCGGCTTGCGCTTCTCGAGGAACGCGTCGATCCCTTCGCCCGCATCCTCTTCCATCATGTTGCGCGCCATCACGTCGCCCGCATACGCATAGGCTTCGTCGAGCGGCAACTCGCGCTGGCGGTAGAACATCTGCTTGCCGTACCGCACCGCAGCCGGGCTCTTCGCGACGATCTCGGCGACCTTGCGTGCGACGGCCGCGTCGAGCGCGTCCTCGGGCACGGCCTCGTTGACGAGCCCCCACGCGGCGGCCGTCGCCGCATCGACGAAACGCCCGGTCACGAGCATGTCGAACGCGCGCTTCGCCGTGACGTTGCGGCTCAACGCAACGGCCGGCGTCGAGCAGAACAGCCCGACGTTGATGCCCGATACCGCGAAGCGCGCGGTATCGGCCGCGATGGCCAGATCGCACGCGGCGACGAGCTGGCAACCGGCCGCCGTCGCGATGCCGTGCACGCGTGCGATCACCGGCACCGGCAACGCGCGCATCGCGAGCATCACGCGGCTGCACTGCGCGAACAGCGTGCGGTAGTAATCGAGCTCGGGCGTGCCGCGCATCTGCCGCAGGTCGTGGCCCGCGCAGAACGCCCGGCCTTCGGCGGCCAGCACGACGCAGCGCACGTGCGGATCGGCCGCCAGCGTATCGAACGCATCGTGCAGGCTCGCGAGCATCGCCTCGGATAACGCGTTGAATTGCTGCGGGCGATTCAATCGCAGCGTGACGACGCCGTCGTGCGCGTCGCGCAACAGGATCGGCTCGGCAGTCTCTTGATCGGGTTCCATGATGATTCGCTCGACGGGGTTCGGCAGGATTCGGCACGACGTGAACGCGCGGCGGTGATGCACGCACGTTCACGGCGCGGTGTTGAAATCGTCCTCCACATTCCGTGCGGCGTCCAGTCGCATACCACTCGCGTTGCCCGCCGTCCGCGCGGCAAAGGCGGCGATCGCGCCACTTCAGCGCGGCTGATACGCTCCGTCGGTGACCGACCAGCGAAACGTCTGGCGCCATTTGCCGCCGCGCTGGCGCAGCTGCAGGTCGTGGAAACCCTCCGTCGACGTCGGCAGCACGTTCAGCGTATTGCTGGCCTCCGAGATATCGTGATCGCGCGTGCCGTCGCGATGCCAGTCGCCGGCGAGGTCCTGGTAGAACATCATCGGCTGCGCGAACGCGATGCGCAGCGTCTTGCCGTCGATCCGGAACAGGTACAGCGCCTCGAACGATGCGCCACCGCCCGCATAACCGATTGACCAGCCCGCACGCACGCCGAATGCCGCATCGCCCGCCCGCAGTGCGTAGGGGGCAAGATCGAACCGTAACCACCGCTGGGGCCGTATGGCGAAATCGTCCGTCTTTCTGAAGGAGTCGGGACTCTCGATGTTCGTCTGGCTCCAGTCAATCCCCTGGTCGAGCGGCTGTTCGGTACGCGCGACGAGGCGCGGCGCACCGTCGGGACTGCGCTCGAACACGCCCAGCCAGACCAGCTCCTTCGTTTCATCGGCATCGGGGTGGCGCTCATAGCCCTCACAATCGGTTGGCGCGCGGAATTGCAGCACTTCACGCGCAAGGTCGTCGGTCAGTGCAGCACAGACGATCGCGACAAACGCACCGGGGCGCTGCGGCCACGGCTTCGCGCCGACCAGCACGACGCGCCCGAGCGGCTGGCCCGGCGCAAGCTGCGCAACCAATGCCTCTTTCGTGAAGCCGGGCGGCAGGCGCACGCCGAAACCGTCCTGTTCGGGCACGCCGCTCATGTCGCGCGCGTACGCGGCGCGTGCGTCGGGCGAACTGAACTTCCCGGGCACCTCGTCAAGCGAATGTGCGGTGCCCGCCGCGTGCGCGGCCAGGCCCGTGCATGCGGTGCCGATCACGATCAACCAGGGTATCAAGCGGATGGTCATGCCCGAAAGTCCCGTGAAGTGACGAGGCAGCCAGCAGCGACGTCGCGCATGCGATCGCCCGCGCGGCAACGAAATCGGCCCGGCAGTCTCGTGATGGGTTTCATGATGTTTTGCTCGATGGGGTTCGGCAGGATTCAGCACGACGCCAGCTGTCACGCGCGCGTGCGCCCGCTGCGCCACGCGCGCACGCCCGACCGCAGTTGAACGACGCCGCCGACGAAAAAGACCATGCCCATCCCGCCGAGGGCCAGTACGGTTCCCCAAATCGCACCGAACGTATTCATCTGCGCGGTCATCTTGGGCGCGTCGGGCGCGTAGCGCACCTCGACCGCCGCACCGTCCTGCACGCTGACACCGCCGCCCTGGGCGTATTCGACCTTCTCGCCCGCGAGCGTCGTGAACGCGATCTCCGGATGATGCGGACCCGCGTTCAGCTTGATGACGCGCCCCGGCACGACGACCGAGGTCCGCAGGAATTCACGCGTCGACTGCGCGTACAGCGCGATGGCGATCAGCATGCACGTGCCCACGACGGTAAACACGACGCCCTTCGCGATCAGCGTCTCCGTCTGCGGCGCGGCGGCGGCGCCGGATCCGGACACCCGGCCGCTCACCTTACGGGCGCGACGAGTAGAACGACACGTCGATCTTCGACTGCGTCTTGCAGCGGTACATCACGCCGCGCCCCGTTTCGTCGGTCGTGCCTTCGTACGGCCCGTTGCAGCCGATGACCTTGTACTTCGCGAACGGAACGCGCTTGCCGTCCGTCGGCCGGACCAGCACCGGGATGCGCCCCATCGGGCCGTCGCCGATCGTGCGGACGAGCACCATGCGCGCCGCGTCGATCGGCGCGGCGGAACGCACGTAGGCCGTGCGCCCCTGCGCGTCGGTGGTGCCTTCGACTTCGAGTTCCTGGTTGTCCTGGGCCGCGCTCGTGTACAGCGCAAACGCATAGTGCGTGTTCGGTAGTGGCTGTTTCGTCGCGGGATCGTGCAGCACGAAATAACACCCGTTCGCGCCCTTGCCGGCCGTCACCTGTCCATCGGCCTGCGTGGGATAGCACGTGTACGACGAACCGCTGCCGACGGCGGCGGCCTGTTGTGCATTCTGCTGCGCGGTACCGGCGCACCCGCCTGCCAGCGCAGCCCCCAGCGTCGTGCATGCGGCGCGCACGAGCGCAGCCCGAGCGATTTTGTGTTTCATGGGAAAGTGTCCCGTTCCTGATTGTTGTGGATGCCGGGCGTGCTGCGCATGTCGCGCAGGCACGCCGCCCTCGGCACCCGCAGGATACGGACATCGCGGCACGCTGTAAATTGCGCACGCGGCCGACCCGCCGCGCGACTACCCGCCGCCCGCCACTCGCGCGATCGTCTGCCGCAGCCAGATATGTGCGGCGTCGCCGTGCCGGCGCGCGTGCCAGTGCTGCGCGAACTCGAACGAATCGATCGGGAACGGCGGTTCGAACACGCGCAGGCGCGCATCGTCGCGCACGCGGTCGAGATTGCGTCGCGCGACGGTCAGCACGAGGTCGGTGCCGGCGATCAGGTCGTTCGCGACGCCCCAGAACGGCAGGATCACCGCGATGTGCCGCTCGCGCCGCAGCCGCGCGAGCGCGCGATCGACTTCGTTGTCCATCCCGTCGCGCATCGCGACCAGCGCATGCGGCCGCGCGAGCCACGCGTCGAGCGCGAGTTCGCCGCGGCGCGGCAGGCGGCCCGCATCGGCCACGCACGCGAACGATTCGACGAACAGCGGCTGCGCATGCAGGTCGTGCTGCAACGCGGGCAGCACGCCGAGCGCGAGGTCGATCTCGCCGTCCATCAACTGCATCCGCATCGCCTCGCGCGTGGCCTGCGACACGATCAGCTCGATGCCCGGCGCATCGGCACGCAGCGTCTTCACGAGCGCCGGCAGCACGATCCGCGCACCGTAGTCGGACATCGCGATGCGAAACACGCGCGTGGCCGCGGACGGGTCGAACGCGGGCGGCTCGATCAGCGCACCGAGCCGGCCGAGGACGGCGTTCAGCGGTTCGACAAGTTCGTTCGCGCGCGCGGTCAGCTCGAGCCGGCCCGCGCGCCGCACGAGCAGCGGATCGCCGAAGATCTCGCGCAACCGCGCGAGCGCGTGGCTCACGGCCGGCTGGCTGCGGTGCAGCCGGAGGGCGGTGCGCGAGATGTGCCTTTCGCTCAGCAGCGCATGCAGCGTCACGAGCAGGTTCAGGTCGATGCGGGCCAGGTTATTCATGAAAGGAATATGAAGCATCCGAAGAACGAATTTCCATTCGCCATCTTAATGGACGACACTCATTTCAATATCCTTTCGCGACCGACCACGATGACGACGTCCCTTTCCTTCGCCACCCTTCCGCTCGCCGCCGCGGCTTTCGCCGCCGGCGCGCTCGTGCCGCTGCAAGGCGGCAGCAACGCCGCGCTCGGGCGCGCGCTCGGCCACCCGCTGTGGGCGAGCGTCGCGTCGCTGACGGTCAGCCTGCTCGCGGTGCTGCCCGTGCTGCTGGCCACCCGCGCGAACGCGCCCCTCGTCGGCGACGCGCTGCAGCGCCCGCTGTGGATGTGGCTCGGCGGCCTCGCGGGCGTGATCTACATCACACTCGCGCTGATCCTGACGCCGCGGCTCGGCGCGACGACCTTCATCGTGTGCGTCGTCGCCGGGCAGACGCTCGCGTCGCTGCTGATCGACCACTACGGGCTGATGGGGCTCGCGCAGCGGCTCGCGACACCCGGCCGCCTCGCGGGCGTCGCGCTGATCTTCGCGGGGATGATCGTCGTGCAATGGCAGACGCCCGCGCCACGCGTGCCGGCCGCAGCCGGCGAAACGGCGACCGCGCAACCCGAACCGCAGCGCTGAATGCGCGACCGGTCGCGGGCGCGCCCCGGCGACCGGTGCGTCAGCCCGCGAGCTTCTTCAACGCGTCGAGCACCGCGTCGCCCTTGAACGGCTTCACGATCCAACCCTTCACGCCGGCGGCCTTGCCGCGCTCCTTCATCGCCGGGCTGCTTTCGGTCGTCAGCATCACGACGTTGACCGTCGAATTCGCCAGTTCGCCGCGGATCTTCTCGACCATCGTCAGGCCGTCCATGTTCGGCATGTTCACGTCGCTGATCACGAGGCGCACGCCGGGCGTCGCCTTGAGCTTCGCGAGCCCGTCCTTGCCGTCGACGGCCGTCGCGACGTCGAGCCCGTGATTGCGCAGGAAACCCGCGACCTCGTCGCGCACCGTGCCCGAATCGTCGACCACCAGAATCTTTGCCATGCTGTATTCCCCTTTCCTCGTTGCGACTTCAACATTCAAAACAGTTCGAGTTCACCCGATTCGACCATCGGCCCCACGTCCTGCACCGATTCGCGGAAATCCTCCGGCGACCAGCTCAGGCTGAACACGAAGCGCTGGTCGATGCAGACGGCGCGCCCCGACGCCGGGTCGGTCATCCGGTACTTGAAGCAGAGCTGCGGGCAGTCGCCTCCGAACGAGATGAACTTCTGCTTGTGATTGACAACGAGCGGCACCTGCACCGGATGGCGCGCCAGTGCCTCGGCGTCGCCGAGATAGCGGTTCTTGAACGCGCCCCACACGAGATTGGTGAGCTCGCCGAGCATGCTGTTCACGTCGCGGAAATCCGGCGCGCGGCCGGCGTCGCGCGTGCCGCCGAGCATGTCGAGCAGCGGCTGCTCGCTCGTCTGCAGCAGCATGTAGCCGCGGCACCACGCACTTTCGAGCGCGATCAGGCTGAACACTTCGCCGAAGATGATCTGGTCGCGCACGATGCACGGCGTTTCGTGCTCGATCGTCGTGCCCGGGAACAGGCCGTCGATGCGCGCCTCGGTGATCTCCGAGATGCCGCGCACGAGCGCGTTCGGGTAATCGCGGCCGAACAGGTATTCGTCGATCGCGCGCTTGAGCGGCGTCATGTCGTCCGCGACGTAGGCCGCGCACGCAACGCGCGCGAGCGCCTCCGGCAACCCGTCGCGCGACGCGTGCGCGTCGCGGCGCAGAATGATCGGCAGCTCGGGGCGCAGCGCATCGATCTGCGTCGCGATGATCGCGCTCTCGGCCGGCGAGCCGCCGTAATCCTCGGCCAGCAGGATCGCGCCGAGGTCGATGTTCGAGCGCAGCACCTTCAGCAGCCGGTTGCGCCGCACGGTCAGGCCGACCAGGTTGTGCTCGTCGCAGAAACGCTTGATCGCGTCGGCGTGCGCGCGACTGTCGTCCAGCACGAGCACCTTGCTGACGGGTTGGTCTACGGTCATCTCAAGGTTTCCTAATGGTCGGTCGGGGTCGATCAGAACAGTTCGAGCTCGCCGCCGGTTTCCATCACGGCCGTTTCCGGCACATGGAAATCGACCGGCGCGTTCGCGCATACGCACAGCGTCGCGCCGACCCGCACGTCGCCGTCGAGCGTCAGGTCGTAAGCGGCCACGTGATCGGGCGAAAGCGCGCCCAGGTAATCGATGCTCGATCCGCTCAGCAGATAAGGCGTCGACATCCCCAGGTCGGGAAACGGCGCGGTCAGCGCCTGGTTGATCGCGCCGCAGCACAGGTTCGCGACTTCCATGAACGCTTCGGGCAGCGGCCGCTGGCTGCCGGCGCCCGCAGTTGCGCCAGCGAAACGGCGGCGCGTCGCGTCGTCGTCGCTGAAGCGCAGCGCGAGCAGCAGGCGGAAATGCAGCGCCGAGATCGTCAGCGCCGCGACGTGTTCGGGCACCGTCGGCTTCGCGCGCGACTTCGCGTGCGCGCGATCGTGCCCGTCATGCGCCGCGCCGGCGGACGGCCGGATGTCGCACGCACCGCCGGATGCGAGCCGCGTGCGCGCCGCATCGAAGAAAATCCGCTCGAAACCGGCTTTCGCTTGCGCGCTGATCACGCCGCGCCTCCGTCGATCCGCGCATGCAGTTGCCCGGCCAGCGCCTCGACGGTCGCCAGCGCGGCCGTGATCATCTTGCCGCCGGCCTGGATGTCCTGGAACGTCGCGGCCGTCACGAGATCGTTACGGTTCAGGCTGTCGCGATAGCTGTTCGACAGTTGCTGCGAGCGCGCAGCCAGCCCGCGCACCTCGCTCGCGACGATCGAGAAGCCGCGCCCGGCCGTGCCGGCACGCGCCGCCTCGATCGAGGCGTTCAGCGACACGATCGACACGTGCGCGACGATCGCCGACAGCTCCTGGTTCTTCGTGCGCATGTCCTGGTTCTGCGTGGTCAGCGAGATCATCTGCTCGTGCCAGCGCTCGAAGGTGCCGGCGAGCCCGCGCAGGCGCGCGGCTTCGTCGGCGATCTTCTGCGCGTGCTGCGCCAGCGCGGCGCGATCAGCCGACATGGCCTGCAGCGCGTCACGCTGCGTGCCGGCCGCGGAAGTCTCGCGTGCCAGCGCATCCTCGAGCTGCGCCTCGCGTTGCGCCCATGCGTCGGCCGCCTCCGCGTGCGCGGACGCCGCCTGTTCGGCACGCTCGCCGGCCGCGTCGAGCGCCCCGCGCAACGCATGCGCATCGCGCTCCAGCGCCGCGACGAGCCGCTTGCGCATCACGCGAAATACGATCGCCGCCACGATTGCGACGACTGCGCCGCCCGCCAGCGCGGCGGCCATCTGGATCATCCACGCCTGCACGATCACTTCGTCACTCCACAACGCCGACGTCCGCGCCGCGCGCGCGCTCGTGAGCGGCACCGTCGGCCGCGAAGCGGGCCGGCAACGACACGATCGTTTCGAATGCGCGGTACGGCGCGCCGACACGATCGTCGGTGAAACGCAGCGCGATATCGCCGCCGTCGCGCTTCAGGAAGTTGCGCACCGCGTCCATGCCGACGCCGCGCCCCGACACTTCGGTCACGGCACTCGCGGTCGAGAAGCCCGGGCGGAAGATCAGCTCGGCCACCGCGTCGTCGGACAGCGCCGCGTCGTGGTCGGCGTCGATCCAGCCACGCTCGCACGCGATGCCGCGAATCCGGTCGAGCGCGAGGCCGCGGCCGTCGTCGCTCAGCACGAACCACAGCTCGCCGCCGCCCACGCCCACCGCGATGTCGATCGTGCCGGATGCCGCCTTGCCGGCCGCGCGCCGCTCGTCGGACGATTCGATCCCGTGGTCGATCGCGTTGCGCAGCAGGTGCATGAACACGTTCTTCAGCGTCGCGACGATTTCGCTGCGCACTCGCTGGCCATGGCTGTCGATATGCACGACGGGCGCCGGCTTGCCGAGTTCGGCCGCGAGCGACGGCAGCGACTCGATCACGCCGCCGAGCGCATCGCCGATCCCCTGCGTGCCGAGCTGGCTCAGCATGCGGCGTACGGCATCGCGTGCCGCGTGCCAGTCGGCCGCGTTCGCCGGATCGGCGCCGTCGAGCACGCGCAGGCTCTCGCTGATGTGCGCGCGCTCGACCATCAGGAAGTCGGCGCCGCCCTGCACCGCGTCACCGCTGCGGCCCAACGTGACCGCGTTGATCGTCGCGTAGTGCTCGACGGCCTCGCGCACGCGCGCCAGGTCGTCCATCAGCGCGTCGCGGTTCCACTCGGGGCCGCCGTCCGCGCGGCGCAGCGAGTCGTACGCCTGCTCCGCTTCGTGGACGATGTTCGTCAGGTGCTGGAGGCTGTACGTGCGTGCATTGCCCTTGATCGTGTGCATGTTGCGGAACAGCGCCGCGACGATCGAGTGATCGGCGCGCTCGTGCTGGCGGATCATCCGCTCGTTCTCGCTGAGGAAACCCTTCGCGCTGTGCACGAAGTCGTGGAACTTGTCCTGGCTGATCGACAGGATCTCGCCGATCATCTCGAGGCGGCGCTGCTGCTCGCCGGCCTGCGCGGTCAGCTCGCGGATCTCGGTCACGTCGCGCACGCACAGCATCAGGCGCACCACCGTGTCGGTCTCGTCGGTGATCGCCGACCAGCTCAGGTCGAGCCACTTCTCGCGGCCGTCCGGCATCCGCTTCGCGACTTCATTCACCAGCAGGTGCTCGTTGAACTCGAAGTTCATGCTGTCTTCGCCGAGGCACGCGTGCACGGCCGCGTCGACCTGCGAACGCGCATCGGCGCCGATCGCCGAATCGTCGAACACGAGCGCCATCAGGTCGCGGCCGGCGATGTCGCTCGTCTCGAAGATGGTCTCGAGGTACGCCGAATACTCGGCATGCACGACGCCGCCTTCGACGACGGTCAGGATCCCCTGCTGCATGTTCTGCAGCATCGCCTGGATGTCCGCCGTCTTCTGCTTGAGCTGCGCGGCGTTCTCCTGGATCTTCTCGATCATCCCGTTGAACGCGACGATCGAATGGCCGATTTCGTCCATCCGGCCCACCGGTACGCGGCGCGTGAAATCCTGGCTCGCCGCGATCTCGCTCATCGCCGTCTGCATCCCGATCAGCGGGCGCGTGATCTGGCGATACAGCAGCAAGCCGAGCGCGGTCAGCAGCACGATCACCGTGCCGGCGACGCCCGCGATCGCGGTCGCCGTCGTCGAGAGCATCCCGTTCAGCGCGCTGATCGCGACGTCCTTCTGGCGGTTCTTCTCGACGCGCAGCGTGTCGACGATGCTTTCGAGTTCGTCGCGATACTGCGCGACGTTCGCGAACAGGTACGCCTGCGCCATCTCGGGCTTGCCGTCGGCCTTCATCTTCACGGTGTCGTCGATCGCCGCGAAATAGTTCGCGGCGCTGTCCTTCGCCTGCGACACGAGCCCGACCTGCGCCTGGCCGACCGCCGACTTCGCCTGCACGTCGAGTGCGGCGCGCAGCGCGGCCTGCTTCGCCTTCAGCTCGTCGCGCGCCTGGGCGGCGGTATTCGCGTCGGGCGCGTAGACGAGCGTCATCGTCGCGATCTGGATGTTCTTCACATCGGCGACGAGATCGGCCGACGCGAGCGCGCTCGGCACGATGCCCTGGGTGACCTGACGCACCTCCGACGCGCTCTTGCGCGTCTGGTACACGGCATAGATGCCGATCGCGGACAGCGCGAAGAACGTCAGGACGACTAGCAGCGTAATGCGATGACGGATGGTCATGAGTACAGCTCCCCGCAGCGATCCGGCTTCGATCGCCGTTTGGTCTATTGAAAGAATGTGAGCGCCGAATTATCGGGGATGGTGTATGACGCTCCGATGACCGGAAATCAATCGTTCATTGATAAAAATGCAATGAATAATTGCGGCGAAAGAACCCTAAAGTATTGCCGGGATCTGCCGTTAACCCTCTGCCTAAAGGCTTCTGGCGGCGCCTGTGCGTGACCGGAAATCCGGGATACGGATATTTTTTTATTTATTCGATCCGCGAATTAGCCGTTATATGACTTTCGCAAAACGTTTGCGAATTATCGGCGAATCCGGTTGAATACGCGATTTTTAATTGCCGGCGAATCATTGGACGGGCGGCTGAAAACGATACCGCCCGCCCCGGGGCCGACGATGCGATGAACGGCATCGTCGGCCCCGGGGCGGGCGTGACCGGCGGCCGGTCAGTGGCTGCTGGCGCGGGTCGCCCCCAGGCCCGTTTCCGAGCGCACCTGCTGCGCGGCGAACGCGCCCTTCTCCGACCGTGCGCGCGCGCTCGAGTCAAGCACCGAGAACAGCCACACGCCCACGAAGCCGATGGTCATCGAGAACAGCGCGGGCGACGTGTACGGGAACCACGCCGAACCCTTCGGATAACCGAGCGTTGCCTCCCACACCGACGGCGACACGATCGTCAGCCCCACCGACGAGGCCAGCCCCAGGAACCCGCCGATGACCGCGCCGCGCGTGGTGCATCCCTTCCACATCATCGACAGGAACAGCACCGGGAAGTTGGCCGACGCCGCGACGGCAAAGGCCAGCGACACCATGAACGCGACGTTCTGCTTCTCGAACGCGATGCCCAGCAGCACGGCGATCACGCCGAGCACCAGCGTCGTGATGCGCGACACCTTCAGTTCGTCGGCGCTGTCGGCCTTGCCGTTCTTGAAGACGGTCGCATAGAGATCGTGCGACACCGCGGAGGCGCCGGACAGCGTGAGCCCGGCGACCACGGCCAGGATCGTCGCGAAGGCCACGGCCGAGATGAAGCCGTAGAACACGTCGCCGCCCACCGTCTTGGCCACCAGCACCGCGGCCATGTTGGCCGTGCCCGCGCCGCCCTTGATCACGCCCTTGGCCACGTCGGACAGTTCCGGATTGGTCAGCACCAGCGTGATCGCGCCGAAGCCGATGATGAAGATCAGCACGTAGAAATAGCCGATCCAGGTGGTGGCCCAGAACACCGACTTGCGCGCTTCCTTCGCATCCGGCACCGTGAAGAAGCGCATCAGGATGTGCGGCAGGCCGGCGGTGCCGAACATCAGCGCCATGCCGAACGAGATGGCCGAGACCGGATCCTTGATGAACCCGCCCGGCGACATGACGGACAGCCCGATACGGGTCGCGTCGTCCGTCGATTTGCCGGCATTCGCGGCAATCGCGGTCTTGACCTCCACGGCGTGGGCGAACAGCGCCTCCGGGCTGAAGCCGTACTGCGCGAGCACCATGATCGCCATGAACGTCACGCCCGCGAGCAGCAGGCACGCCTTGATGATCTGCACCCAGGTGGTCGCGGTCATGCCGCCGAACAGCACGTAGACCATCATCAGCGCGCCCACGATCACGACAGCCACCCAGTAGTCGAGACCGAACAGCAGCTTGATGAGCTGCCCCGCGCCCACCATCTGCGCGATCAGGTAGAACGCCACCACCACCAGCGTGCCGATCGCGGCGAAACTGCGGATCGGCCCCTGCTCGAAGCGGTAGCCCGCGACGTCGGCGAAGGTGAACTTGCCGAGGTTGCGCAGCCGCTCGGCCATCAGGAACGTGATGACCGGCCAGCCGACCAGAAAGCCGATCGAATAGATCAGGCCGTCGTAACCCGAGGTCATCACCGCGGCGGAAATGCCGAGGAACGAAGCGGCCGACATGTAGTCGCCCGAAATGGCCAGCCCGTTCTGAAACCCGGTAATGCCGCCGCCGGCCGTATAGAAATCCGCCGCGGAGCGCGTGCGGGAAGCCGCCCACTTGGTGATCCACAGCGTCCCTGCCACGAACAGCGCGAACAGGACGATGGCCGTGGTGTTGGTTGCCTGCTTGGCGGTCTGCCCGACATCGCCGCCGCCCGCGACGGCCACGCCGCACGCGCTCGCGGCCAGCAGCACGACCAGCATCGTCGAAAGTGTCTTCTTCATCGGGCGACGTCCTGCAGGATGTCCTGCGTCAGTTGGTCGTATTCGTTGTTCGCGCGGCGCACATAGATGCCGGTGATGACGACGGTGAACACGATCACCGCCATGCCGATCGGCACGCCGACACTCGTTACGCCGGTGCTCACGGGCTTCGCGAGAAACGACTTGTCGAACGCGATCAGCGCGATGTAGCCGTAGTAGACGATCAACATCAGCGCGGTCAGAAAGACACCGAGCGTATTGCGCCGTCGCTTGAGCAGCGCGTACTTCGGATGCGCTTCGATTTTTTTCACCAACCCATCATGCATCGCCTGTCTCCTGGTTTGCTTTTTGAATGAGTTCGGCGATTCTGAATAGCGAAGCTGACTGCGCGCTTACTCGATCTAGCGCGCGCGGCATTCCGGGCACTATGGTTTTCCCTAGCGGGTTCGGGCGTGGCGGCGGCATCGCCTGGGCATGAGCGGCAGGCTCGATGCGTCGAATTCACTCCTCCCAGGAAACAATCAATCGCTCGCCGACGATTCACCCGCCCGCCCGTACGCTCTAGACTGTCGCATCGTTCCCTTTCCGGATGCACGCAATGACCGACGTCCTGCCGCTGACCACCGATCCCGAGTCGGGTCTCCCATACCGGCTGCGCCCGGCCGCCGGCCGCCCCGTTGCCCGCCTGTTGCTGCTGCATGGCGTCGGCGGCAACGAAACCAACCTGCTGAACCTGGCCGGCATCATCGATCCCCGGATCGAGATCGCGTTCCTGCGCGGCCCGCTCACGTTCGGGCCCGGCCAGCATGCATGGTTTCCGGTGCGCTTCGGCCCGAACGGCCCCGAAATCGACGCGGCCCGCGCGGACGAAAGCCGCATTCAGCTGATCACGCTGCTGCGTGCATTCCGCGCCCGCGACGGCGCGGGCGCCGCATTGCCGACCGTGATCGCCGGCTTCAGCCAGGGCGGCATCATGAGCGCGGGCGTCGGCCTCACGTCGCCGGACGATGTCGCCGCCTTCGCGGTGCTGTGCGGGCGCATCCTGCCCGAAATCGATCCGCTGATCGCGCCGCGCGATGCGCTTCGCCCGCTCCATGCGCTGATCGTGCACGGCCGCTTCGACGACAAGCTGCCCGTCGCATGGGCCGACACCGCCGACGCGAAACTCACGGCGCTCGGTGTCGCGCACGATACGCGGCTGTATGATGCCGGCCACGAGCTGACCGCGGAGATGGCCGGCGATTTCGGCCGATGGGTCGGCGAACGCGCCGGCTTGAACTGACCGTACCGGCGCGCCCGGCGTGTACCGTCAGGCGCCCCGCGCCGGATCGGCGACGGCACCCGTGGCGACGGACGTACGCGCATTCGCCGCCTGCTCTCGCGCGGCACCGCGCTTCGCCAGCTTCCAGCCCACCACGAGTGCGAGCACGACGACCGGAATCATCGCGATGGTCCACGTGCCGCCCGGATAGTCGAACGCCATCAGCACCAGCACGCCGACGAGGAAAGCCAGCGTGAGCCACGACGTGAACGGCGCGCCGGGCATCCGGAACGACACCGCCTTCAGCTCGCCGCGATCGACCGCGCGGCGGAACAGGATCTGGCACATGACGATGAAGCCCCACGTCGTGATGATCCCGAGCGACGCCATGTTCAGCACGATCTCGAACGCCTGCGCCGGCACGATGTAGTTCAACGGCACGCCGATCGCGTTGATCGCGACCGTGATCAGGATCCCGCCGTACGGCACGCCGCGTGCGTTCATCCGCGACACGAAGCGCGGCGCCGATCCGCCCATCGCCAGCGAGCGCAGCACGCGCCCGGTCGAATAGAGGCCGGAATTCAGGCTCGACAGCGCGGCCGTCAGCACCACGACGTTCATCACGGTGCCGACATACGGCACGCCGAGCTTGCTGAAGAACGTCACGAACGGGCTTTCGTGCGAGCTGTATGCCGTCCACGGCAGCAGCATCGTCAACAGCACGACGGAGCCGACATAGAACAGCGCAATACGCCACATCACGCTGTTGATGGCTTTCGGCAGCACCTTGCGCGCATCGGCCGTCTCGCCCGCCGCGACGCCGACGAGCTCGATGCTCGCGTACGCGAACACGACGCCCTGCACGATCAGCACGGCCGGCAGGAGCCCGTGCGGAAAGATCCCGCCGTGATCCGCGACCAGGTGAAGCCCCGGCATCTGCCCGGCGACCGGATGGCCGCTCGCGAGAAACACCGCGCCGACCGCGAGGAACACCGCGAGCGTCCCCACCTTGACGAGCGAGAACCAGAACTCCATCTCGCCGAACACCTTCACGCCGATCATGTTCATCACCGACACGATCCCGAGCGCACCGAGCGCGAACACCCACTGCGGCACGTCCGTGAACACGGCCCAGTACTTCATGTAGATCGCGACCGCCGTGATGTCGACGATGCCGGTCGTTGCCCAGTTCAGGTAGTACATCCAGCCCGCGACGAACGATGCGCGCTCGCCCATGAACTCCCGCGCGTACGACACGAAGCTGCCGCTGGTCGGCCGGTGCATCACGAGCTCGCCGAGCGCGCGCATGATCAGGAAGGCGAACACGCCGCAGACGAGATACACGAGCGCGAGCGCGGGCCCCGCGCTCTGCAGGCGTCCACCCGCACCGAGAAAGAGGCCGGTGCCGATCGCACCGCCCATCGCGATCATCTGCACGTGCCGCGGCTTCAACTGCTTCGCGTAACCTGCTTCGTGCGATGCAAACATCGCGTCGGGGTCGGCATGACGGGAATCCGCGCCGCCGGCCGGACCGGCCGGGCGCTCGCTGCTGTGGTTCATCGTGAGTCTCCGTAGTTTCTTGATGTGTCGCGCCCCGCGCGGGGGCGCTGATGAAATGACGGCCCGCCGGGCGCTCAACGCGCGCGCCGGCGGCCTTCAGCCGGCGTCAAAGCACGCGCGGCCGGATCAGCGCTTCGGGCTGAAGCGCTTCGTCGACCTGCGCATCGGTCATCCACTGGCGTTCGAGAACGACCTCGCGAATCGACTTGCCGGTCGCGTGCGCTTCGGCCGCCACGGCGGTCGCGCGCTTGTAGCCGATGTACGGATTCAGCGCGGTCGCGAGCGCGACCGAGCGCTCCATCGTTTCGCGCAGCCGCTCGGGGTTCGCGGTGATCCCGCTCACGCAACGCTGCGCCAGCGTCGTGCAGGCGGCCGTCAGGTGGCTGAAGCTGCGGAACAGCGCGCTGGCGATCACCGGCTCGAACGCGTTGAGCTGAAGCTGCCCGGCCTCGGCGGCGAAGGTCACGGTCAGGTCGTTGCCGAACACCTCGAACGCGACCTGGTTGACGACTTCCGGGATCACCGGATTCACCTTGCCGGGCATGATCGACGAGCCGGCCTGCACCGGCGGCAGGTTGATCTCGCCGAACCCCGCGCGCGGGCCGCTCGACAGCAGCCGCAGGTCGTTGCAGATCTTCGACAGCTTCACGGCGATCCGCTTGAGCACGCCCGAGACCTGCACGAACGCGCCGCAATCCTGGGTCGCCTCGATCAGGTTCGGCGCGGTGCTCAGGTCGAGCCCGGTAATGCGCCGCAGCGCCGCCAGCGCCTTCTCCGCGTACTGCGGGTGCGCGGTGATGCCCGTGCCGATCGCGGTCGCGCCGAGGTTGATCTCGCGAATCAGCCAGCCGGCTTCCTGCAGGCGTGCAATGTCTTCCGTCAGCATCACCGCGTAGGTCGAGAATTCCTGGCCGAGCGTCATCGGCACCGCGTCCTGCAATTGCGTGCGGCCGAGCTTCAGCAGGCCGGCAAACGCGTCGGCCCGCTCCGCGAACGCATCGCGCAGGCGCGCCATCGCTTCGAGCAGGTGCTCGAGCGCGAAGCAGGTCGCGACGCGGATCGCGGTCGGATAGACGTCGTTGGTGCTCTGCGCGAGATTGACGTGTTCGTTCGGATGCAGGTATTCGTACTGCCCGCGCGCGTGCCCCATGAGTTCGAGCGCGCGGTTGCAGATCACCTCGTTCGCGTTCATGTTGGTCGACGTGCCGGCCCCGCCCTGGATCACGTCGACGACGAACTGGTCGTGCAGGCGCCCTTCGCGAATCTCGACGCACGCAGCGGCGATCGCATCGCGGTACGGCCGCGGCAGCAGCCCGAGCTCGCAGTTCGCGTCGGCCGCGGCCTCCTTCACGGCGGCGAGCGCCATCACGAGGTACGGCAGCGACGCGATGGTGCGGCCCGAAATGTCGAAGTTCTCTTTCGCGCGCAGCGTATGGACGCCGTAATACGCGTCGTCCGGAATACTTCGTTTGCCTAAAAGATCCGCTTCGACGCGGAAGCCGTTTTCTGTCATCGTGCCCTCCTGGATGTCTCGTACCGCTCGTCGTTCGCCGCTTCCCGACGCGACGGGTTCGCATTCTATGCCTTTGCAAAAACAAGCTCGCTTATGTATTATCGAAAGCGGTTTTGCGTGGGACGCAACAGCGAGAATCGAATGAAAAAAGGCGCGAGAGAAACCGGCATCGATCACATGGGCGCGATGCGCGCGTTCGTGAGAGTGGTCGAAACAGGGAGTTTTTCGGCGGTCGCGAAGGAGATGCACGTGTCGACGTCGACGGTCGCGCGCAAGGTCACGGCGATCGAGGAGGCACTCGGCGTCGCGCTGCTGCACCGCTCGACGCACAGCGTCACGCTGACCGAGGCCGGCCACATCTATCTGGAACGCGCCGTCACGCTGATCGCCGATCTCGACGACACGCTGCGTGTCGTCGCCGAGCTGAATGCGCAGCCGAGCGGCCCGCTGAAGCTCACCGCGCCGGTTGCATTCGGCCGCCGCCATCTCGCCCCGCTGGTCGCGCCGTTTCTCGCGCGCTACCCGACGATCCAGCTCGACGTGCGGCTCACCGACAACCACAACGACCTCGTGGCCGGCGGCTTCGACCTCGACATTCACGAAGGCGAGAACTACCTGGACAACCTCGTCGTCCACCGCCTGTCGCGCAACGACAGCATCCTGTGCGCAACGCCCGGCTATCTCGACCGCTGCGGGCGCCCGTCCACGCCGGACGACCTCAAGCAACACAACTGCCTGCGCTACGTGCACCCCGAAGGCGATCCGCGCTGGGAGCTCGTGAACGGCGACGCGCATCACAGCCTGCTGCCGGCCGGCAACCTCGTCACCGACCATTCGGAGCTGCTGCTCGAAGCGACCTGCGCGGGGCTCGGCATCGCGGAGTTCGAGATCTGGCTGGTGCGCGACCTGCTCGCGAGCGGGCGACTCGAAGCCGTGCTGCCGCGCTACCGGCTGCTGAACCGGCTGACGGGCGAATACATCTACATCGCGTATCTGGCGAACCGGCGCAGCTCGGCGAAGCTGCGCGTCCTGAAGGACTTTCTCGCGGAACACCTCGCGCACATCGGCGAGCTGTCGGCGCTGGAGCTGGCGAAGATTCGCGGCGCGCGCACGTAGCGCCCGCGCCCGCGTTCACGCCCGCGCCGGCCGGCAGGCATGTGCCCGCCG